>JAIOPW010000309.1 GCA_021413665.1 Rhodocyclales bacterium
GCCAAGCGCCACGGCCGGCCGAAGATGGTGCTGATCGGCGACATAGTCGGCGCCGACGACACGGCGGTGATGGCCGCCGCCTCGGAAGTGGTGAAGCTGGCGAACGCGCGCGGCGCCGAGGGCTTCATCGCGGTATCGCCCGAGACGCGCAAGAAGTTCTGGCTCGACCGTGCCCGCACCGCGGCGATCTCGAAGCACACCAACGCCTTCAAGGTGAACGAGGACGTGGTAATCCCGCTGCCGCGCATGGGCGATTATTGCGACGGCATCGAGCGCATCAACATCGAGCTGTCGCTCGCCAACAAGATCACGCTGGCCGACGCGCTCACTGAATTCCTCAAGGGCGAACTGCCGCTGCACGCGGGCGACGCCAACCTCGACGCGGAACTGCTGCTGGGCGACAAGCGCGAACAGGCGCTGGAACTCGTCGCTGAAGTTCGCGCCGGCTGGCAGGGGTTGCTCGACAATCTCGACCAGCATTTCCACGAGTTGCAGGACTACCGCCTGCGCGTGTCGTGGAAGACCGAGCTCAAGGCGCCGCTGGAAGTCATTTTCGACGGCAACGATTTCCGCCCGGTGACGGCGGCGATCGAGGGCATCCACAAGGAAATCCTGCGCGGTCGCGTCTTCGTCGCGCTGCACATGCATGCCGGCGACGGCAACGTGCATACCAACATTCCGGTCAATTCCGACCACTACGCCATGCTGCAGACCGCCTATCAGGCCGTCGCGCGCATCATGGCGCTGGCGAAGTCGATGGGCGGCGTGGTCTCCGGCGAGCACGGCATCGGCATCACCAAGCTGGAGTTCCTCAGCGAGGCCGAGATCCGCCCTTTCCGCGACTACAAGCAGCGCATCGACCCGGAAGGCCGCTTCAACCGCGGCAAGCTGATGGCGGGTGCGGACCTGGCCAACGCCTATACACCGTCATTCGCGCTGCTCGGCGTCGAATCGCTGATCATGGAGCAGTCGGACATCGGCAAGATTTCCGATTCGATCAAGAACTGCCTGCGCTGCGGCAAGTGCAAGCCGGTCTGTTCGACCCATGTACCTCGCGCCAACCTGCTCTACAGCCCGCGCAACAAGATCCTCGGCACTTCGCTGCTGATCGAGGCCTTTCTTTACGAAGAGCAAACCCGGCGCGGCATATCCTTGCAGCATTTCGACGAATTTTCCGACGTCGCCGACCACTGCACCGTCTGCCACAAATGCGTCACGCCCTGCCCGGTGGACATCGATTTCGGCGACGTCTCGGTGGCGATGCGCAATTTCCTGCGCCGCCAGGGCAAGAAGAAGTTCAACCCCGGCACAGCGGCGGCGATGGGCTTCCTCTCCGCCACGGACCCGGCCACCATCAAGCTGGTGCGCGCCGGCATGATCCAGCTCGGCTACAAGGCGCAGCGCCTGGGCCACACGCTGGCTAAATCCTTCGGCCTGATCCAGGACAGCGTCAGGCATCCACCGGCGACGCTGGGTCGTCCGGAGCTCAAGGCGCAGGTGATCCACTTCCTCAACAAGCCGATGCCGAAGGACGTGCCCAACCGCACCTCGCGCGCACTGCTTGACGTCGAGGACGACAGCCTGATCCCGGTGATCCGCGATCCCAAACGGGCCAACGAGGATTCCGAAGCCGTGTTCTATTTTCCCGGCTGTGGCTCGGAGCGCCTGTTCTCGCAAGTCGGCCTCGCCACCCAGGCCATGCTCTGGCACGCCGGCGCCACCACGGTGCTGCCGCCGGGTTACCTGTGCTGCGGCTATCCGCAGACCGCCAGCGGCGACGAGGACAAGGGCCAGGCCATCACCACGGCCAATCGCGTGCTGTTCCATCGTGTTGCCAATACGCTGAACTACCTCGACATCAAGACGGTGGTGGTGTCCTGCGGCACCTGCATGGACCAGTTGCTGAAATACGAATTCGGCAAGATCTTTCCCGGCTGCCGGTTGGTGGACATCCACGAATGGCTGATGGAAAAGGGCATC
>JAIOPW010000310.1 GCA_021413665.1 Rhodocyclales bacterium
ACCGGCATGCAGGTGGACTTGAAGACCCTGGCTGACCCGGCCGTGCTGGGAGTCGGCGCCGGCGTTACGGCGGCCGCCATCGCCGGCAAGCTCGCGGCGGGTCTCGCCGCCGGGCCGTCCGGCAAATGGCTGGTGGGTTGGGGCATGGTGCCGCGCGGCGAAGTCGGCCTCATCTTCGCCATGGTCGGCAAGCAACTCGGCGTGATGAACGAGGCGATGTTTTCGGTGATCGTACTGATGGTGATCCTGACCACGCTGATCACGCCGCCGGTGCTGACCTGGCTTCTCAAGCGGCAGTAGGCCGGCAGCCGGTTACGGCGAGGCCGCTATAATTCGCGGCTTCGCCTTTTCCGTCACCATCGTGTCCGAGCGCATTGCGGTTTCCCTTCAGTATCTGCTGCCCAAGCAGGCGCTCACCGTGCTGGCCGGGAAGTTCGCCAGCTCCCGCGCGGGGGGGCTCACCACGAGCGTGATCCGCTGGTTCATCGGCCGTTACGGCGTCAACATGAGCGAGGCGGCCAATCCGGATATCGCCAGCTACGCCAGTTTCAACGAGTTCTTTACGCGCCCGCTGAAGCCCGATGCACGACCGCTGGCGCCCGCCGATTTCATCTGTCCGGTGGATGGTGCGATCAGCCAGTTCGGCGCCATCGAGCGCGACCAGATCTTCCAGGCCAAGGGCCACCACTATTCAGCGACGGCGCTGGTCGGCGGCGACGCCGAGCTCGCAAGGCGGTTCGAGGACGGCAGCTTCGCCACGCTTTACCTGAGCCCGAAGGACTATCACCGCATCCACATGCCCTGCGACGGCCGCTTGCTGCGCATGATTCATGTGCCGGGGGATTTGTTCTCGGTCAATCCCGTAACCGCACGGGGCGTCCCCGGCCTCTTCGCCCGCAACGAACGCGTGGTCTGCGTTTTCGACTCCGCGCAGGGACCCTTCGTCCTGGTGCTGGTCGGTGCCACCATCGTCGGCAGCATGGCCACTGTCTGGCATGGCGTGGTGAATCCGCCGCGCCCCGGTCATTTGCGCGAATGGCGCTATGACGACAAGGAACTGCGCTACCGCCAGGGCGAGGAAATGGGCCGCTTCCTGCTCGGCTCCACTGTGGTCATGCTGTTTCCGCAAGGAACGCTGAAGTTCAATGCCGAGTGGGCGCCGCAGCGACCGATCCGACTCGGCGAGAAGATGGGCGAGCGCGCCTGAAGGCACGATTCCGGTTTGTCATTCGCCTGCGGCTGTTAGCGGCTCCTTTGTTGCTGGTTGCTCCGGACTGGCGTGATTCCCGCATTTCTCCCGCATGGCAGTAGGGACCCCCGCAATTAGCCGGTTCCGGCCTGATTTCCTGGCTCGCCGCTTCGTAATCCCGGGTAGTTGGCCTGAGCCCCGACTGGTACTGGGCGCCCCTTTCCGCACCGCAGCAACTCCTCACAAAGCACATTCGATTTGCTTTGTATCCATACTGATTTTATTGGATAAATTTTTTAAAAAAATTCTTCGCTTTTGCATCTAAGCCCTTGTTGCGCTTGAAAAAACCCCCATTCTTTCTTGACCGGCGTCAAAAAGTGTCATAAAGTGGGTTCTTGTGGGAGTTTGTGGGGAATTTTGGTCGGTTGGCGGCCAGTTTCCTGCCCCGGGGGAGGTGTGATGTTTCAAGGTGCGGCGGCGCTCAACCTCGATGCCAAGGGCCGGATGGCGGTTCCTGCGCGGCATCGCGATGCCCTCGTCGCGGCCGGCGAGGGCCGCCTGGTGGTGACCGCCCATCCCCATCGTTGCCTGCTGCTCTATCCCCAACCCGCATGGGAACCGATTCGCGCACAGATCCTCGCCGCCCCCAGCCTGCAAGTGGAGTCGGCCATGGTGCGGCGCCTGCTTGTGGGCTTTGCCGAGGATGTTGAAATCGACAGTGCCGGGCGCCTGCTGATCTCGCCTTCGCTGCGCCAGTATGCCGGGCTGGAAAAGGAAGTCTGGTTGATCGGCCAGGGCCGCCATTTTGAAATCTGGTCGGCCGCCGGCTGGAAGGCACAGCAGGAAGCCATCTTTGCAGTGGGCGACAAGCTCTTGCCCCCGGGCCTGGAAAATCTTGCGTTGTGAGTGCCGACACCCACGTCAGCGTCCTGTTGGCCGAAGCGGTCACGGGGCTGGCGATCCAGCCGGCGGGGATTTATGTCGATGGCACCTTCGGCCGCGGCGGCCACAGTCGGGCGATTCTGGCTGCGCTGGGTCCGGGCGGCCGGCTGATCGCGCTGGATCGCGATCCGGCCGCGATAGCCGCCGGGGCGGCGCTCTCCGATCCGCGCTTCACGCTGGTACACGCCGCCTTCAGCGAGTTCGACGCGGTACTGGACGGGTTGGACATCGCGCGGGTGGATGGTGTGCTGCTGGACATCGGCGTTTCGTCGCCGCAACTGAATACGCCCGAACGGGGCATGAGCTTTCGTTTCGATGCGCCGCTGGACATGCGCATGGACACGACGCAGGGGGAGACCGCGGCCGAATTCCTGGCGCGGGCATCGCAGGCAGAACTAGAAAAGGTGATCAAAGACTATGGCGAAGAACGGTTTGCTCATGCGATTGCAAAGGCGCTTGTTGCTGCTCGGGGCGAGCACGGTATTTCAAGGACAGGACAGCTTGCCACGCTCGTGGCGCAAGTCGTCCGCACGCGTGAACCGGGCCAGCATCC
>JAIOPW010000311.1 GCA_021413665.1 Rhodocyclales bacterium
TTTTCGCAATCGGCGGCAAAGGTACGCGGGTACTTCTCGAAGTCCTCGCCGGGACGAAACTGCAGGCGATTGACGAAGATCGTCGCCACCACCTGGTCGGCATGGCTGCGCGCCTGGGTCATCAGGGCGATGTGGCCCTCGTGAAGGTTGCCCATGGTCGCCACCAGTGCCACGCGCCTGCCCGGACCGGCCTTGCTCCGCGCCGTCCGCAGGGAGGCGATGGTCTCGTGGATATGCATGTTCAGTAGGTGTGCTCGGGCGCCGGGAAGCTGCCGTCCTTGACGGCCTTGACGTAGGCGATCACGGCGTCGTCAATGCTTGCCGCGCCTTCCATGAAGTTGCGCACGAAGCGTCCCTTCTTGCCCGGATAGACGCCCAGCATGTCGTGCAGGACCAGCACCTGGCCATCGCAGTCCTTGCCCGCGCCGATGCCGATGGTGGCGCAGACCTTGAGCATGCGGGTGATTTCGCCGGCCAGGTCGGCCGGGACCATTTCAAGAACCATCAGTGTCGCGCCGGCCTGTTCCAGCACCACGGCTTCGCGCTTCATGCGCGCCGCGCCTGCCTCGCCGCGGCCCTGGACACGATAGCCGCCCAAGGCATGCACCGACTGCGGGGTGAGGCCGATATGGGCACAGACCGGGATACCGCGCTCGACCATGAAGTGCGTGGTCTCGGCCATTACCTCGCCGCCTTCCAGCTTGACCATCTCGGCACCGGCGGCCAGCAGGCGCACAGCGTTGCGCAGTGCCTGTTCCTTCGACTCCTGATAGCTGCCGAAGGGCATGTCGGCGACGCACATCGCACGCTGCGCCATGTGGCCGACGCACTCGGTGTGATAGACCATCTGTTCCATGGTCACCGGCAGGGTCGAGGTCTTGCCCTGCAGGACATTGCCCAGCGAATCACCGACCAGGATGACGTCGACGCCGCAACGGTCCTCCAGCGCGGCGAAGCTGGCGTCGTAGCCGGTAAGCATGGCGATCTTCTGCCCGTCGTGCTTCATGCGGCCGAGCTCCGGCAGCGTGATGGGCTTGTTGCTGGCTAGGTAGGTCATGGCGAGCGGAATATGAAGTAAACGGCGCCAAGGATACACAAACCGGCCCAAAGGTAATCCAGCTTGAGCGGCTGTTCCATGTAGAAGACAACGAAGGGAACGAAAACCGTGAGAGTGATCGCTTCCTGAAGGATTTTCAGTTGCCCCAGCGAAAGTTCCGCGTGGCCGATGCGATTGGCCGGCACCTGCAACAGGTACTCGAACAACGCGATGCCCCAGGAGGCCAGAGCGGCGATCCACCACGGCCGGTCGTTGAGGTTCTTCAGGTGGGCATACCAGGCGAAGGTCATGAAGACATTCGAGGCGGTGAGCAGCAGAGCGGTCTGCCAGACGACCGGTAGGTGCGGTTGCGAAAACATGGTTCAGGCCGCCTTGGGCAGGAGTTTCTCTATCTTCTGGTCGGCGCAGTGGCGCAGCAGTTCGCCGACTTCGCCGTGACCGGGGATGAGCAGCCGTGGCGCGATTTCGGCCAGCGGCGCGAGCACGAAGGCGCGCTCATGCAAGCGCGGATGCGGCAGGGTCAGGTAAGGGTCGTCGCTGATTTCGTCGCCGTAGAGCAGCAGATCGAGGTCCAGCGTGCGCGGCGCGTTCTTCACGCTGCGCTGGCGGCCGAAACGCGCCTCGATCGCAAACAGGGATTGCAGAAGAGTCGGCGCTGACGAAACGGCGGCCAACTCGACCACGGCATTGATGAAATCCGGCTGGTGCCTGAGGCCGACCGGAGCCGTGCGATACAGCGACGATGCGGCGACGAATTCAGCCTGCGGCAGGCCGCGCAATGCGACGATGGCCGCCGTTACCGTCGCCACCGGATCCCCAAGATTGGCGCCCAGCGCGATGAAGCACGGCCGGCTCACTTCAGCCTTCGCTGCCGGCCGAAGCCACGGAGTCTCCCTCGTCCGCCGACTTCTTGCTGCGAACACGCCGGCGGCGCTTCTTCGGGCCACTGTCGGGAATCAGCAGGGCTTCGCGCGCCTCGTGGTCCGCCTCCTGGAAGTCGTGCCACCAGGCCGCGATTTCCATGTCGATCTCGCCGCTTTCGGCGCGCAGCAGAAGGAAGTCATAGCCAGCGCGGAAGCGCGGCAGTTCGATCAAGCGGTAAGGTGACTTGCCGGCACGCTTCTCGAAACGCGGCTGCAGGGCCCAGATATCCTTGATATCGCCGGCGATGCGGCGCGTAATGGCGAGCTTTTCACCCTGCACATTGAGCACCTCGTCCATGGCTTCGTAGAGCGCGGGAATGGGAATCTCGCCGCGCGCCTTGCGCGCTTCCCAGGCGGCCAGCACTTCGTGCCAGAGCAGGGTAGCGAACAGGTAGCCGGGCGACAGCGACTTGCCGGCCTTGACCCGCGCATCGGTACCGGACAGCGCCAGCATGACGAACTTCTCGCCCAGCGGCTGTTCCAGGATCACGTCGAGCAGCGGCAGCAGACCATGATGCAGGCCGTCGTCGCGCAGGCGATGGACGGCTTCGACCGCGTGCCCGGAGAACAGCAGCTTCAGCATCTCGTCGAA
>JAIOPW010000312.1 GCA_021413665.1 Rhodocyclales bacterium
ATTTCGCACTGGCCGGCGGTGGCGACTTCGTGGTGATGCACTTCCACCGGCACGCCGCAGGCTTCCAGCGCCAGGCACATCTGGGCGCGGATGTCGTTCAGGCTGTCGACCGGGGGCACGGGGAAATAGCCGCCCTTGACCGTGGGGCGATGGCCGGTGTTGCCGCCTTCGAACTTGTCGGCGGTGGCCCAGGCGGCCTCTTCCGAGAAGATCTTGCAGTAGGAACCGGACATGTCCACCTTCCACTCGACGGAGTCGAAAATGAAGAATTCGGGTTCCGGGCCGAAGTAGGCCGTGTCGCCGATGCCGGAGGACTTGAGGTAGGCCTCGGCGCGCTTGGCGATCGAGCGCGGGTCGCGGTCATAGCCCTTGCCGTCGGCCGGTTCGACCACGTCGCAGGTCAGCACCAGCGTGGTTTCGTCCATGAAGGGATCGATGTAGGCGGTGGAAGCATCGGGCATCAACTGCATGTCGGAAGCCTGGATGCCCTTCCAGCCGGCGACGGAGGAGCCGTCGAAGGCGTGGCCGTCTTCGAACTTGTCCATGCTGAACGCGGAAACCGGCACGCCGACGTGCTGTTCCTTGCCGCGCGTGTCGGTGAAGCGGAAGTCGACGAAGCGGACTTCCTTCTCTTCGACCATCTTGATTACGTCCTGGGGGGTCATGAGCTGCTCTCCTGAGAGTGAATGTCAAATGCTGGAAATCGATACCGAATGCGGTGCAGCAGCCTGATAGCAGTTAGCGTGCCATTCCTGCGGCAAAGGAAAGCGATTGTGCCACAAGTCTTTTTGCTTCTGAATGCCTCAAGCGAAGCACTCCGATGGTGCGTCTGATCCAGTGAATGCACTAACTTGGTGCAACCGTCTGGTTAAGGCGGATTGCAATGAACCAGGGGTCATTTTCCAGGGCGACGTCCACTCGCCGCCGCAATGCCGCAAGCCCGTCCGGATCGGCAAAGCCCGGCGGCAGGAATACCTCGGCCTCAACCCGCGTACCAAGGTAATGCAGGGTGGTCCGCTCGAAATCGGGCGGCTCGGCGGCGAGAATTTCGCGCAGGCGGGCGAGCAGCACGGCCCGGTCGGGCAAAGCAACGGCGGCATTGCCCAGCAAGTCGTTTTCGGCATCGACATGGACCAGCACGTCGAGCACTTCCGGATGTTTGTCGAGCACCCGCCGCCGCGCCGATTCGGCGACGCGGTGGCCTTCCGAGACACTGATGCGCGGGTTGACCTGGACATGGGCATCGACCAGCACCTGGTGCGCCATGCGCCGCGTACGCAACTCGTGCATGCCGAGCACGCCCGACGTGCTGGCGATGGTGTGGCGTATGGCGGCGACTTCCTCGGCTGAAAGGCCGGTGTCGATCAGTTCGCGGATGGCTTGCCAGGCGAACTTGAGGCCGGCGCGCACGATCATGGCACCGACGACGATGGCGGCCACGGCATCGGCGATGTTGAAACCGAGCAGGGCGCCGCCCACGCCCGCCGCGACCACCAGCGAGGACAACGCATCGGCGCGGGCATGCCAGGCGTTGGCCACCAGCATCGGCGAGCGCAGGCGCTCGGCGGTCGCCAGCATGTAGCGGAACAGTCCTTCCTTGGCCGCCAGGGTGAACAGTGCCGCCCACATCGCGGCGATGCCCACCGGCGGCGCGCTGCCGATATCCTGCAGGCGGCCCGCCGCCGTTACCAGAATGCCGGCGCCGGTTCCCGCCAGCAGCAGGCCCAGCACCAGCGAAGCCGCCGTCTCGAAGCGGCCGTGGCCATAGGGATGGTCGGCGTCGGCGGCTTCCGCGCCCTTGCGGTTGGCGAACAGCACGAAGCCGTCGGCGACGATGTCGGACAGCGTGTGCATGGCGTCGGCGATCAGGCTCTGCGAGTGGGCGGCGAAGCCGACCAGCAACTGCATGGTGGTCAGGACGACATTGACCGCGACGCTGACCTGGGTGATGCGCTGGCCGTCCCTGAAGCGCGCGCCTTCTTTCGACGGCGCGCCGGCAGCCTGGGTGTCGGCCATCGTGTCGGAGTGGGTTTCGCGTGACATTGGGGGACGCTATACTCGAATACCCCGCATTCTATCCCGCTGTATAGCCCCCTCCTGACATGGGACGCCTTACCGACATCCTCCAACTGGCGCAGTCGCGCGCCCGCGAACTGAAGCTCCCCTACGAGGGTGCGCTGACGCCCGGGGAAGCCCACGAGCTGTTGCGGCTCGCGCCCGGCGCGCGGCTCATCGACGTGCGCACCAAGGCCGAATGGGACTGGGTGGGCCGGGTGCCGGGCGCCATCGAAATCGAATGGCAGGACTATCCCGCCAAACACCTGAATGCCCACTTCATCCAGACCCTGAAGCACAGCGTCACGACCGAATCCCTGCTGGTATTCCTTTGTCGTTCTGGCCAGCGCTCGAGCCTGGCCGCGAAAGCCGCGACCGAGGCCGGATTTCCCGATTGCTACAACATCCTCGAAGGTTTTGAAGGCAACAAGGACGCCAACGGCCAGCGCAATCGCAGCGGCGGCTGGCGCGCCTGCGGACTGCCCTGGAACCAAAGCTGAGTAAACCGACCATGCAAACCGCTACCATCTCCTTCGACCGTTTCAACAGCCTCGCCGACAACGACGCCGGCGAGCGCATCCGCGCCGCCAAGGCAAAGCTGGGCGACAAGGCGGTGCTGCTGTGCCACCATTACCAGCGCGCCGACGTCTATGCCCACGCCGACATCACCGGCGATTCGCTCAAGCTTTCGCGCCTCGCCTCGCAGTCCGATGCCGAAAACATCGTCTTCTGCGGCGTGCATTTCATGGCCGAAGTGGCCGACATCCTCTCGCGTCCCGAGCAGGTCTCGATCCTGCCCGACCTCGCCGCCGGCTGTTCGATGGCCGACATGGCCAGCCTGGCCAAGGTCGAGCGCGCCTGGCGCGAACTTGCCGCCGTACTGAATCCGGACGAGAAGGTGACGCCCGTCACCTACATCAACTCCGCCGCCGACCTCAAGGCCTTCTGCGGCGAACACGGCGGCATCGTCTGCACCTCGTCCAACGCGCCGAAGATCCTCGACTGGGCCTTCGCCCGGCGCGAGAAGGTGCTGTTCTTCCCCGACCAGCACCTCGGCCGCTGGAGCGGATTCAAGATGGGCATCCCGCTCGAGGAAATGGTGATCTGGAACCCCGACCTCGAACAGGGCGGCCTCACCCGCGAGCAGATCGACAAGGCGAAGATCATCCTCTGGCACGGCTACTGTTCCGTGCACCAGATGTTCCAGCCGAAGGACATCATCAAGTTCCGCAACCAGTACCCCGATGGCCTGGTCATCTCGCACCCGGAATGCAGCTTCGAAGTCTGCAAGCAGTCGGACTACATCGGCAGCACCGAGACCATCCTGCAAACCGTGAAGGCCGCGCCGCCGAACACGCGCTGGCTGGTCGGCACCGAACTCAACCTGGTGCAGCGCCTGGCCGAGGAAACGAAGCACGAAGGCAAGATCGTGCAGTTCATGGCATCGACGATCTGCATGTGCTCGACCATGCAGCGCATCGATCCGCAGCACTTGGCCTGGACCCTGGAAAACCTGGTCGAAGGCCGCGTCGTCAATCAGATAAAGGTGCCCGAGCACGAAGCCGTGCTGGCCAAGGTCGCGCTGGAAAGGATGCTGGCCGCGTCCTGAGAATTGCCGCCGTTTGCCTGACCGGGAAAGCGCTTTACAAAGCTTTTTCCGCGTCGCCTTGTTCAATAGCCGGTATTGGCGCAGCGGCGAGCAGCCTCGCCACGCGCGCGCCGCCCTGCTTCGCCAGTGTCGGGTTTTGCAGCCACATCTGGATGAAGAAGTCCCGCATCTGTTCGGACTGAGCCAGCCGCGCCAGCATGAGGTGCTGCGGGATAGTGACGGGCGGGCGGATGGCTTCAGACATTCGGGTCCTCCCCGCGCTTGATCTTTTCCAGCGCCTCGATGTCCAGCCGGTCCTTG
>JAIOPW010000313.1 GCA_021413665.1 Rhodocyclales bacterium
ATCGTCGAGTACATGCGCTCCAACATCACGCTGATGAAGTGGATGATTGCCGAGGGCTATGAAGACAAGCGCGCCCTGGGCCGCCGCGTCAAGGCCATGGAAGCCTGGATCGCCAACGGCACCCTGCTCGCTCCGGATGCCGATGCCGAATACGCCGCCGTGATCGAGATCGACCTGGCCGACGTCAAGGAACCGATCCTGGCCTGCCCCAACGATCCGGACGACGTCAAGATCCTCTCCGAAGTGGCCGGCGAGAAGATCGACGAAGTCTTCATCGGCTCCTGCATGACCAACATCGGCCACTTCCGCGCCGCCGGCAAGGTGCTCGAAGGCAAGACCGACATCCCGACCCGCCTCTGGATCGCGCCACCGACCAAGATGGACGCCATGATCCTCAATGAAGAGGGTTACTACGCCATCCTCGGCAAGTCAGGCGCCCGCATGGAAATGCCCGGCTGCTCGCTGTGCATGGGCAACCAGGCGCAGATAAAGAAGGGCAGTACGGCAGTGTCGACCTCGACCCGCAACTTCCCCAACCGGCTCGGCATCGATACCCGCGTCTATCTCTCGTCCGCGGAACTCGCGGCGGTGACGGCGCTGATGGGCCGCATCCCGACGGTGGCCGAGTACATGGAGCAAGTGAAGTCGCTGGAAGCCAAGTCCGCCGACGTGTATCGCTACATGAACTTCGACCAGATAGCGGAATTCAAGGATCTGGCGGATACGGTGACGGTATAAGCGGCGCACATCGGCGAGAAATCGCCGTATCGCCGGCGCCGACTTTCACAACGCCTCCGACGGGAAACCGCCGGAGGCGTTTTCCATTGTGCAGGGCGAGCCGTTAAGATACGACCCACTTCCAATTCCAATTCTCAGGGCCACCCCATGAGCAACGACGACAAATCCCGCGCCGGTTTCGCCACCCGCGCCATCCATCACGGCTACGATGCCTACGCCGGCCACGGCTCGCTCAATCCGCCCGTGTATCTGAGTTCGACCTATGCCTTCCCCACCGTCGAGGATGGCGCCGCGCGCTTTGCCGGCGAGCAGGCCGGCTTCGTCTATTCGCGCGTCGGCAATCCGACCACGGCACTGCTCGAAGCGCGCCTGGCCGCACTTGAAGGCGGCGAAGCCGCTCTGGTGACGGCCTCCGGCCAGGGTGCCACAACCTCGCTGCTATGGACCCTGCTCGCGCCGGGCGACGAGATCATTGCCGACAAGACACTCTATGGCTGCACCTTCGGCTTCCTCAACCATGGACTGGCGAAGTTCGGCGTCAAGGTGACCCACGTCGACCTCACGGTTCCGGCCAATCTCGACGCCGCCATCAATCCGGCGACGCGCGTGGTGTTCTTCGAGTCACCGGCCAATCCGAACATGCGCCTGATCGACATCGCCGCTGTGGCCGCCATTGCGCGCCGGCACGGCGCCCTGACCGTGGTCGACAACACTTATTGCACGCCCTACCTGCAACGCCCGCTCGAACTCGGCGCCGACTTTGTGCTGCATTCGGCGACGAAATACCTCGGCGGCCATGGCGACCTGCTCGCCGGCGCCATCGTCGGCCCGGCGGAAACGCTGACCCGGGTGCGCTTCCACGGTCTCAAGGACATGACCGGCGCCGTGCTGTCGGCGCAGGATGCCTTCCTCGTGCTGCGCGGGCTCAAGACCCTGACGCTGCGCATGGACCGCCACTGCGCCAACGCGCAGGGGGTGGCCGAATTCCTTGCTGCCCATCCGAAAGTTTCGGTGGTGCATTTCCCCGGCCTGCCGAACTTCCCCCAGTTCGCGTTGGCACAGCGCCAGATGGCGCAAGCCGGGGGCATGATTGCGTTCGAAATGAAGGGCGGCATCGAGGCGGGCCGCCGCTTCATGAACGCGTTGCGGCTGTTCACCCGCGCCGTCAGCCTCGGCGACGCGGAAAGCCTGGCCCAGCATCCGGCCAGCATGACGCATTGTTTTTACACCCCGGAAGAGCGCGCCGAACACCTGATCGGCGAAGGGCTGGTGCGACTGTCGATCGGGCTGGAGGACCTGGCCGACCTGCTGGCGGACCTGCACCAGGCTCTTGCGAACGCCTAGCCGTATCCCCGGCGCCGACTTCCGGATGTATCAAGGTATGCCATTCCCGCCGTCTGGCGCGAAGAAAAAAGAAACGCCCCGGGGGGCGTCTTCATGCATCCCGCGGCGGTGAAATACGCCGCACTCAGCGCCGCTGCTCGCGACGTCCCGACCGCATCCGGTTGGGATAAAGATCGCGTCCGGCCTCGTGCACGTCGCGACGCAACTGGCGGCGATCGTCGGGCGACAGGCGACCACCGCGCTGCGCGGCATCGTCCCCCGGGGACGCGTGCTCGGGACGCTGCGCCGGCAACATGCGCTGCGGGTCGCCGCCTTCGGCGTTGCGCGCGCGCAAGGGGCGATTCAGGCCCTGCGCCGACGCGTCTGCCGCCAACAGCAACAGCACGCATGCCACACCCACCCATCCCGTCCCGCGTCTTGCTGTCACGTCCGTTCCTTTCAACACCATCAGTGAAGGATATTGTAAACCTGCTCGCCGGCAATGCGGCTGGCCGCCATCAGGTGGTCGACGCCGGCCCTGGGTTCCGAGCCCCACAGGGCCAAGCCTGCGGCAAGGGCCATGCTGAAGAATAGCGCTTTCATGATTGCCTCCAGTCCTTTTCGGTTCATTGCCGCCTCCTTCGAGGCATGCATGCATTCTCGACAGGGGCTGTAAGCCAAATGTTGCCGTCGGGGAGCCTTTGTAATCGTTTGTAAAGCCTGCTGGCACGATGCCGGCGATCCGGCTAGGATTTAGCCCATGAATGAAACCAAACCCAAGATTCTTGTCGTCGACGACGACCTGCGCCTGCGCCAGTTGCTCGAGCGCTATCTCTCCGAACAGGGCTTTACCGTCAAAGCCGTACCGGATGCGCCGGGCATGGACCGTGCACTGGAGCGCGAGCTTTATGACCTGATCGTGCTCGACCTGATGCTGCCGGGCGAAGATGGCCTCGCCATCTGCCGCCGCTTGCGCGGCAAGGCCAATCCCGTCAGCATCATCATGCTGACAGCCAAGGGGGACGAAGTCGATCGCATCGTCGGCCTCGAAATCGGTGCCGACGACTACCTGCCCAAGCCCTTCAGCCCGCGCGAACTGGTGGCGCGCATCCATGCCGTGCTGCGTCGCCAGGCAGCGCCGCCCCCCCCTGGCGCGCCGGCCATCACGGAAGAAAGCATCAGCTTCGGCAAAGTAAGAATCAACCTCGCAACGCGTGAACTTGAACGCGACGAAGTGGTGACCCTGCTCACCTCGGGCGAGTTCGGCCTGCTGCGCGTGCTGCTGGAACATGCGCGCCAACCGATGAGTCGCGACAAGCTGATGGAACTGGCGCGCGGCCGCGAATACGAAGTCTTCGACCGCGCCATCGACGTCCAGATTTCCAGGCTGCGCAAGCTGGTCGAGGAAGATCCCGGCAAGCCGCGCTACATCCAGACCGTGTGGGGCTTCGGCTATGTCTTTGTCCCGGACGGCAAGAAACACGAATGAAGCTGCTGCCGCGCTCGCTGCTGTGGCGCACCTTCCTGTTCGTGGCCCTGCTGATGGTGCTCTCCGTCGCGGCGTGGTTCGCCATTTTCAGCACCTACGAACGTGAGCCCCGCGCCCGGCAACTGGCGCAAACCCTGGTCAGCGTCGCCAATCTGACACGCGCCGCGCTGATCTCCGCCCGACCCGATGCGCGGCGCGAACTCCTGCGCGAACTGTCCGACCGCGAAGGCATCCACGTCTACCCGGCTGACGCGACGGACAACGTCGAGGCCCTGCCCGACCGGGCCTTCCTGCGCCGGGTCGAGGAACTGGTGCGCGAGCAACTGGGATCGACCACCCGCCTGACGCTCGAACGCGAAGGCGAGCGCGCCCTGTTCATCAACTTCCGCATCGACGACAGCAACGAGGGCGACTACTGGCTGGCCCTGCCCCGCGAACGCATCGATCGCGTGTTTCCCTTGAGTTGGCTCGGCTGGGGTGTCGCCGCGCTCCTGCTCTCGCTGTTCGGCGCCTGGCTCATCGTGTTTCGCATCACGCGCCCGCTCAAAGCCTTGCAGCAGGCGGCGCGCAAAGTCGGCGCCGGCGAGACGGCGGAGCGGCTCGACGAGGGCGGCCCGACCGAACTGGCAACGGTCGCCCACGCCTTCAATCAGATGAGCGCCGACCTGGCGCAGATCGACCAGGACCGCGCGCTGATCCTCGCCGGCATTTCCCACGACCTGCGTACGCCGCTGACGCGCCTGCGCATGGGCATCGAAATGGCCGGCGACGACGG
>JAIOPW010000314.1 GCA_021413665.1 Rhodocyclales bacterium
TGCCGTGCCCTACCGCTTCGAAACCGGGCACTAAGGACGTATCCCGCGGCCCCGTCTCCATGAGATGCGGTGGCCACGGCCCCTGTGTTCGCAGGCTGCTGGCGCAAGCCCGTACCCTACTGTTTCGCCGGCCTTTTCAGCAGCTTGCGCTGCAAGGTGCGGCGGTGCATGTTGAGCGCCCGCGCCGTGGAGGAGATGTTGCCCTTTTGCTCGCGCAGGACGCGCTGGATGTGTTCCCATTCCATGCGATCGACCGACATCGGTACCGGGGAAATGGAGGCGGGAGAGCGGGCGTCCGACGCGGACTCGCCAGCGTGCAGTTCGTGACCAAACGCGCGCAGCAAAGTGCTGATGTCGACCGGCTTCGCCAGGTACTGCACCGCGCCCAGCTTGATTGCGTCGACTGCCGTGGTGATGCTGGCGTAACCCGTCAGGACAACGATGCGACAGGCCGGATTGAGTTCCATCAGACGGGGAATCAGGTTCAACCCGGATGCCCCATCGAGATTCAGGTCCAGCACCACTCTGCCCGGCGCATTCGCTTCGGCCTGGGCTAGCGCATCTTCAACGCTGCGCGCCGCGACGACAACGTAGCCGCGGCGCTTCAAGGCCCGCACCAGTGTCGCGCTGAACGTGTCGTCATCCTCGATGATCAGCATGCTCTCCCCCATGTCGCCCCCGTTTTCAGTATTCATTTACCGCTCCTCGGCGCAATCGGCAGTTCGACGCTGACGCGGCCTCCCCCGCCAGGCGAATTGGCCAGCGCGATACGCCCGCCCAATCGCTCGATTGCGGAAAATGCCAGCAACAGCCCGATACCGGCACCGCCATTGCGCGCCGGCAGCGGGACGCGACCGGCATCGCGCAGGACCTCCGCGGGGAAGCCCGGGCCGCAGTCGCCGATCACAATCCTCAACGTCGCCGCGTCCCAGGCGAGCCTGACGTCGATTTCCGCGGCGCCCGCATCCGCGGCGTTGTTGAGCAGATTGGACAAGGCCTGTTCCAGCGTGGCTTCGATCGGAATTCGCGGCGCGACGCCCGCGCCTTCTATCGTCACCCGGCTGCTCGCCCGCGGCCTCATCGTTTGCCAGCGCGCACAAACACCCCGTACCCAAGCATCCGCATCCTGCGCCTGAACCTGGTCCGGCCGCGGAGTTCCGCTGCGCGCCGCCATGTCGCTGATGATTCCCTTGCACAGGGCAATCTGCCCTCGCACCAAGGCCAGGTCGGCACGTGCGTCGGCATCGAGGCAGGGCTCCTGCTCCAATTCACCGATCACTACCGCCATGGTCGCCAGGGGCGTGCCCAACTCGTGTGCGGCGCCGGCCGCCAGTGCGCCCAGCGCGACCACGCGCTCATCGCGCAATGCCTGCTCGCGCGCCGCCGCCAGCCGGCTATCACGTTCGTGGATCGAGGCCGTCATGCGCGCAACAAACCAGGCGATCATGGTTGCGGAAACGACAAAGGTCAGCCACATGCCGCCCAGATGCAGGCGCGCTCCGCGCTCGGCATCGGCAACGGGCAGCGGCAGGTACGCCCACATGAGCAAGGAATAAATCGCGATCGCCAGCAGCGCAACCACGGCGGTGAGCCGCCCGGGCATCGACAGCGCCGCCACGGCGACCGGCACGAGCAGGAATGAAATCAGCGGATTGGCGGCGCCGCCCGACAGATACAGCAGGATCGCCAACGCCACAAGGTCGACGCACAACTGGCCGAACAGTTCTCCCGGGCCTACCGCCTCGTCGCTGCGCGCGCGCCACTGAACCCGGAAATTGAAGCCGGCCATCAGCGCGACGACCGCGTACATCGGTAGTTGCGGCAGCGTAAGGCCGAGAAGAGTCGGCGCCGACGATACGGCGACCGCAATCCCGGCCAGCAGCCACCAGCGCAGGATTACCGCGCGACGCTGGTTGAGTCGCAGGCTGGAGTCGTCCCGGGAAGCGCTAGAATTTGCCATCAGCGAATTATCCGACACAGATCAAGGAAAAGCGCGTTACCAGCCTGCGACAATACGTCGCATCGAGTTTCCGAAGACCCATCCGAATGAAGTTCCATCTTTTTTTTGCCCTGCCCGCACTCTTCCTCGGTGTCCACGGACACGCCCAGAACCTTGACAAGGGCAAGGAGATCAACGCCACCTGCGCCGGTTGCCACGGCGAGCTCGGCCAAGGCGGCTCGCGCGGCGAATACCCGCGCCTCGCGGGCCAGCACGCCAAGTACCTTGAGTCGCAGCTCAAGGCATTTCGCGCCCGCACGCGGTTGAATATTCCCATGTATCCCTATACCCAGGAACGGGAACTGCCGAATGAGGACATCAAGGATGTCGCCGCCTATCTGGAATCGATCGAACTTCCGACCAAGTGGCCCGTATTCAAGGACAGCGACGACGCGCTGACCCGTCTGACGCTAACCGAACGGGTCATGATCATTCCGCGCGTAGCGGGCAACCTTGCCAATGGCGAGGCTAATTATCAGAAGAAATGCGTGACCTGTCACGGCAAGACCGGCCTCGGGCGCGGCATGTTCCCGCGACTGACCGGCCAATACACAAGCTACCTGAAACGGCAGATGGACAACTACGTCAAGGGCGAGCGACCGCACGACGAGGAGGGGATAGGTGGCCTCCTCAACGCACTCAAGGAAGAGGATATGCAGGACATCCTGGCCTACATCACCAGCCTTCAGGAACAGCAGTAGCCGATAGGCTTCAGCCGGCGATCCGCAGGCCGGTCTTCTTCAGGATTGCCGTGCTGTAGAGGATGTCGTGTGTACGGCAGGCATTGCCGAGCAGGGTGGCAATCTCCGCCACGCGAGCCGAAACCTCGGCGCGATCCTGGCTATGCACCATGGCAAACAGGTTGTAGGGCCAGTCGGGCAGTCGTCGCGGCCGCCGATAGCAATGGGTGACGAATTCCAGTGCGCCGACCCTCACGCCCAGTTCGTCGATGCGAGCATCATCGACATCCCAAACCGACATGCCATTTGCCGTGTAGCCGATCGCGTAATGATTTGGCACGGCGCCGATACGCCTGATTACGCCGCTATCGAGCATGCGCTGCAAACGGCGCAGAACCTCATCGGCACCGATGTCCAGCTCCCCGGCCAGCCACTCATAGGGACGCGAGACGCGCGGCAAGCCGGCCTGGGTGGCGACCATCAGGCGCCGGTCCGTTGCATCGAGTACCGGTTCGGGTTTCGCCTCAGGCACGCAGTTTCATCTCCACAAAATATTCACGCTCCTTGGGGAAGGCGAATACCGGATAGCCGGTTGCGGCTTCGATGGCGACTATGGTTTCGGCGATACCCTGCGGTGTGGCGGTGGCAAGCACAAACCACATGTTCAGGGAATGTTCGCGGCGGTAATTGTGCGCCACCTCGGGGAAGGCGTTCACTTGCCCCGCAACCCGGTCGAATTCGTCTTCCGGCACGCGCATCGCCGCAAGGACAAAGGCCCCGCCAGCACGTTCGATCTGGAACATGGGGCCGAAGCGCGTCAGCACGCGGTGCTCAAGCAGCGAATCAAGCCGTCGCAGCACTTCGTCCTCGCTCAAACCGAGCACTTCCCCAACCTGGCGATAGGGCTCGGGGACGAGCGGAAAATCACCTTGCAGGGCGTTGATCAGGCGTCTGTCGGTCTCGTCCAGCGCCGCTGCTTTACGCATTGACCAGTCCGGTCGCGGTCTCGCCACGCGACGGGCCTTCCGCGAAGTAGCGCGCACCGCACTGCTTGTAGCGGCGCGTCGAAAACAGCGCCTGGACGGGCAAGCCGGCAAGCCGCCCCAAGCGTTCGATCACCGGCTGCGCTTCCTCGCGCGAGCGGCCATGCACCATGCAATACAGGTTATATGGCCAATGCGGAAGGCTGCGGGTTCGCCTGTAACACAGGGTGACGCCAGCTTCCGCGGACAGCGCCCGGCCGATCCGGTCTACCTCGGCATCGGGCACATCGAACACGACCATGGCGTTGGCGCGATAGCCGAGCTCGTGATGGCGCACGACAACGCCAAAGCGTTTGATCAGGCCCTCGTCAAGCCATCCTGTGACGCGCGTCAGCACTTCGCTCTCGCTCATGGCGACGCGTTCGCCGAGGCGTGCGAAGGGACGCGCCACCAGTTCGAGTCCGGGCTGCAGCGCGGCAATCAACTGCCTCTCCACCAGATCCGGCTCGCGCACCGGCGTGTCGGGAATCCTGGCGTAATGCTTGTGCGCGGACTTCAGGTCAAAGCCGAGGTCGATGTGGTACTCCTGCTCCAGCGGCAGCGAGAGCACGACGCAGCCGGTCTCGCCCTCGATCGCGGCCAGCACCTGCGTCAGTGCGTCCTGGTCGGCGGCCGTGGCGACGAACCAGAGGTTGTAATGATGCTCGCGCCGATAGTTGTGATTCACCTCCTGCCGCGCGCTGACCCGCACCGCGATTTCCTCAAGCCGGTCGAGCGGCGCAGCCAGTGCGGCCAGGGTAGACGCCCCCACCCGTCGCGGCGCAAACACCGCGCCGACACGACTGATGGCGCCCCGCCCCTGCAAGCGGCTGAGCGTCGCGATAACCGCCGTTTCGCCGGCGCCGACTATGCCCCCGAGTTGATCGAAAGGCCGCGCAATGATGGGGAAATCCCGCTGCCAGCCGTTGAGCAAAGCGAATTCAAGCGGGCTGTAGAGTGCGTCCATGCTCAGAATCCAATGCGCGCCGCGCGGCTGCTGAAGAAGATGCCGGACGGCGCCTCGGCGGGAAGGCCTCCCAGATTGCGGAAGGTCTTCGTATCGTAGATCACCACCCGGTTATCGTCGCGAGCCGACAGCCAGACCGCCTCGCCGCGCGGAGTGAATTCCATGTGCAGCACGGCCTTGCCGGGTTGCAGCGTCTGCACCACCTGGCCGCTCAAGGTATCGATCACCTGCACCCAGCCGTTGTCCGGGAAGGCGAAATTGACCCATATCTGGCGGCCGTCCGGACTGGCCATGACGAACACCGGCTGGCCCTTGACCGCGACCCTGCCGGTTTCCTTCCAGGTCGTCGCGTCGGCCACCAGCACCTCGTGGCGGCCGATCGCCGGCAGCCAGACGCGGCCCGCCGCGACAGACCAGCCGCGCAGGTGGGGCATCTTGAACACCGGCAGCTTTTCCTCGCCGCGACCGTATTTTTCGAGAATCTTGCGCGCGCCCT
>JAIOPW010000315.1 GCA_021413665.1 Rhodocyclales bacterium
GGGCACCCTGCTCGGTGGCCTGCTCGCCGGCAGCGGCGACGGCACGACCTGGATCACCGCCGTCGGCCTGGCAATCGCCGTCGGCGGCTACCTTGCCTCGCGCGCGATTCCCGCCGCCGTACCGCCAGCGCCGACTCTTGCCATCAGTGCCAATCCACTGACCGAGACCTGGCGCAACATCCAGTTTGCGCGCGAGAACCAGACCGTTTTTCTTTCCATCATGGGGATATCCTGGTTCTGGCTGTTCGGCGCGATGTTCCTCGCCCAGTTTCCCGCCTACACGAAGAACGTCCTCGGCGGCAGCGAAACCGCGGTGACCCTGCTGCTGGCGACCTTCACCTTCGGCATCGGCGTCGGCTCGCTGCTTTGTGAAAAGCTGTCCGCGCGCCGTGTCGAACTGGGCCTGGTACCGCTGGGCTCGATCGGCATGACGGTGTTCGCCCTCGACCTCGCCTTCGCCTCGCCGGGCGCACCCTCACCGGTGCCGCTGGGCGCGCTGGCGCTGCTTGAACACGGCGCCATCTGGCGCGTGCTGATCGACCTCGCCCTGCTCGGAAGCTTCGGCGGCTTTTTCATCGTCCCGCTGTATGCCCTGGTTCAGCAGCGCTCCAACCCCGAGCACGGCGCCCGCATCATCGCCGCCAACAACATCATGAACGCCCTGTTCATGGTGGTCGGCGCGCTCGCCGCCGCCGGCATGCTGGCCGCCGGCCTGACCATACCGATGCTGTTCGCGGTCGCCGCCGTGTGCAACGCGGCGGTCGCGCTGTTCATCTACGGCCTGGTGCCCGAGTTCCTGCTGCGCTTCATCATCTGGATGCTGATCCACACCGTCTACCGCCTGCGCGTGCAGGAGCTCGACCGGGTGCCGGAAGACGGCCCGGCGGTGATCGTCTGCAACCACGTCAGCTTTGTCGATGCGCTGGTGATCATGGCCGCCTGCAAGCGCCCGATCCGCTTCGTCATGGACCACCAGATCTTCCGCTGGCCGCTGCTCAACTTCGTCTTTCGCACCAGCAAGGCCATTCCGATTGCATCGGCGAAAGAAGACCCGGCGATGATGGAACGGGCTTTCGACGAAGTCGCCCGGGCGCTCGACGCCGGTGACCTGGTTGGCATCTTCCCCGAAGGCAAGATCACCGCCGACGGCAGCATCAACCCCTTCCGTCCCGGCATCACCCGCATCCTTGCGCGCAACCCGGTGCCGGTGGTACCGATGGCCCTACGCGGCCTGTGGGGCAGCTTCTTCTCGCGCAAGAATGGCGCGGCGATGACCAAGCCCTTCCGCCGCGGGTTGCTTTCCCGCATCGAACTGGTCATGGGCGCTGCCGTACCCGCTGCAGAGGCACTGCCTGAAAGACTGCAGGCGGACGTTGCCGCGCTGCGTGGCGACTGCGCCTAGGAAAAGCCACCTACGCCGGCGCCATGCGCCTGCATGTCGGCGTGGTAGCTGCTACGCACCAGCGGCGCCGATGCGGCATTGGTGAAGCCCATCGCCTCGGCCTCGCGGGCGTACATGGCGAAGACATCGGGGTGCACATAGCGCAGCACCGGCAGGTGGTGGCCGGAGGGCGCGAGGTACTGGCCGATGGTCAGCATCTCGACGTCGTGGGCGCGCAGGTCGCGTAGCGTGTCGAGGATCTCCTCGTCGGTTTCGCCCAAGCCCACCATCAGGCCTGACTTGGTCGGAACGTTCGGCACGCGCGCCCGGAAGGCCTTGAGCAACTCGAGCGAGTGCGCGTAGTCGGCGCCGGGGCGCGCCTGCTTGTAGAGGCGCGGCACGGTTTCCATGTTGTGGTTCATGACGTCGGGCGGCGTGGCGGCGAGGATCTCCAGCGCGATGTCGAGCCGGCCGCGAAAGTCCGGCACCAGCACTTCGACCTTCGTGCCCGGCGAAAGCGCGCGAACTTTCGCGATGCAGTCGGCAAAGTGCTGCGCGCCACCGTCGCGCAGGTCGTCGCGATCGACGCTGGTGATGACGACGTACCTGAGCTTCATCGCGGCGATGGTGCGCGCGAGCTTCTCCGGTTCCTCCGCATCGGGCGGCAGCGGCTTGCCGTGGCCGACGTCGCAGAAGGGGCAGCGCCGGGTGCACAGGTCGCCGAGGATCATGAAGGTGGCCGTGCCCTTGCCGAAGCATTCGCCGATGTTGGGGCAGGTGGCTTCCTCGCAGACCGTATGCAACTGGTGCTCGCGCAGGATCTGCTTGATCTCACCGAAACGCGCCGCGCTGTTGCCGGCCTTGACGCGGATCCACGAGGGCTTCTTCAGCACGGTTTCCGCCGGCACGATCTTTATGGGAATGCGGGCGGTCTTGGCCTCGCCCTTTTGCTTGGTGGTCATTGCAGCTCTTCTTCCAGTTTCGCAGCGAAGGCTTCGCCGACCCGCTCAGTATCCCACTCGCCGGGGACAAGATCGCGGATCTGGGTAACCGCCATGCCCTCGTAGCCGCAGGGGTTGATCGCGGCATAGGGCGCCAGGTCCATGGCGACGTTGAGCGAGACGCCGTGGTAGCTGCAGCCGTGTTTGATGCGCAGGCCCAGCGCCGCGATCTTGGCGCCGCCGACATAGACGCCGGGGGCGCCGGCCAGGCGCTCCGCCGCGATGCCGTAGCCCGCCAGCAGGTCGATCACGGCCTGCTCGATGTGCCGCACCAGTTCGCGCACCTTGAGCTCGCGCCGCTTGAGGTCGAGCAGCAGGTAGGCGACGACCTGGCCGGGACCGTGGTAGGTGATCTGGCCGCCGCGGTCGATCTGGACGACCGGGACGCCGATGTCGCGCAGCAGGTGTTCCGGCTTGCCCGACAGCCCCTGGGTGAATACCGGCGGATGTTCGCAGAGCCAGAGTTCGTCGGGCGTGTCGTCGTCACGCGTGGCGGTGAAATCCCGCATCGCGGCGAAGGTCGCCGCGTAGTCGACGCGGCCGAGGCGCCGGACGATCACAGTCTCGCCTCCGGATCGCCGCTGCCGCTCGACAGTTCCTTCTGTCGGCTCGAGGTGCCGCGCGCCAGGCACGCATCTCCGCCTTGCGGGGCCCCTGCTACGCCGCTCACAGCACCACTTTCACCATCGGATGCGCGGTCAGGTCACGATACAGCGCATCGAGTTGTGCCTGCGACACGGCGCGCACGGTACAGGTCAGCGCGAGGTAATTGCCCGCTTTCGAGGGACGCATCTCCATCGAGGCGGGATCGAAGTCGGGTGCATGCCGGACGACGACGAGGGCAATGGTCTGGGCGAACTCCGCAGCGTTCGCACCCATGATCTTGAGCGGAAAATCGCAGGGGAATTCGAGCAGGGTTGTCATGCGCCTACCCCCATCCCCCTTCCCAAGGAAGGGGGTGACAATGGTTCACCGCTTCGCGGCTCCTTGTCCCGTGCTGCACCACCCTTGGGGCGGCCCGGCGGATGGCGCTAGTCGCCATGGCGCATCACCGTGGCCTTGAACGCCTGGTACCAGGCGTACATCTGCGCGAACACCGGTCCCGCCGTACCTTGAGCGCCGACTCTTGTGCCAACCGCGCGCCCGTCGAGCGTGACGATGGGCAGCACTTCCTTGGTCGAGGAGCACATCCAGAGCTCGTCGGCGTGACGGGTTTCGACTTCGGTGATGTCGCGCACCTCGTGCGGCAGGCCATGCTGTGCGGCGAGTTCCAGGACGACGTCGTAGGTGATGCCGGGCAGCATCAGGTGGTTCTTGATCGGCGCCAGCAGCACGCCATCCTTGATGACAAAGATCGACGAGGCGGAACCCTCGGTGAGGAAACCGTCGCGGAACAGCACGGTCTCGACGCAACCTGCGACGACCGCCATCTGC
>JAIOPW010000316.1 GCA_021413665.1 Rhodocyclales bacterium
CGTTGCCGGTCTTGGTGCCGACGTCTTCCAGCGACACCGCCAGGGCGAGGAATTCGCCCAGCGAATCCCAGCGCAGGTGGTTCTCTTCGACGAGTTGCTTGACATGCTTCGGTGCCGAACCGCCGGCGCCCGTTTCATACATGCCGCCACCGGCCATCAGCGGCACGATGGAGAGCATCTTGGCGCTGGTGCCGAGTTCCATGATGGGGAACAGGTCGGTCAGGTAGTCGCGCAGGATGTTGCCCGTCACCGAAATCGTATCGAGGCCGCGGATCACGCGCTCCAGCGAGTAACGCATGGCGCGCACCTGCGACATGATCTGGATGTCGAGGCCCGTGGTGTCATGGTCCTTGAGGTAGGTGTGCACCTTCTTGATCAGCTCGTTCTCGTGCGGACGATAGGGGTCGAGCCAGAAGATGGCCGGCATGCCGGACTGGCGGGCGCGGGTGACGGCAAGCTTGACCCAGTCGCGGATCGGCGCGTCCTTGACCTGGCACATGCGGAAGATGTCGCCTTGCTCGACGTTCTGCGACAGCAGCACTTCGCCCGTGGCGAGGTCGGTGATGTTGGCGACGCCGTCTTCCGATATCTCGAAGGTCTTGTCGTGCGAGCCGTATTCCTCGGCCTGCTGGGCCATGAGGCCGACGTTGGGCACGGTGCCCATGGTCTTCGGGTCGAAGTTGCCGTGCCACTTGCAGAAGTTGATCATCTCCTGGTAGATGCGGGCGAAGGTGGATTCCGGCATCACCGCCTTGGCGTCCTTCGGCCGCCCGTCGGCGCCCCACATCTTGCCGCCGATGCGGATCATGGCCGGCATCGAGGCATCGACGATGACGTCGCTCGGCGAATGGAAGTTGGTGATGCCCTTGGCCGAGTCGACCATCGCCAGTTCCGGCCGGTGCTCGTGGCAGGCATGCAGGTCGGCCATGATCTCTTCGCGCTTGGATTCCGGCAACGTGGCGATCTTGTCGTAGAGATTGACCATGCCGTTATTGA
Organism: Rhodocyclales bacterium; assembly: GCA_021413665.1. GTDB lineage: Bacteria > Pseudomonadota > Gammaproteobacteria > Burkholderiales > Rhodocyclaceae > Sulfuritalea. The sequence continues at coordinate 997 of JAIOPW010000316.1, forward strand.
CGTTGACGCCGATCTCGTCGAACAGCTTGCCGTGCTTCTCGAAGGCGTCCTTGTAGAAGATCCGGACGCAATGGCCGAAGACGATGGGGTGTGAAACCTTCATCATCGTCGCCTTGACGTGCAGCGAGAACATCACGCCGGTCTTGTAGGCGTCTTCGATTTCCTTTTCGTAGAACTCGCACAGCGCCTTCTTGCTCATGAACATGCTGTCGATCACCTCGCCGGCCAGCAGCGAAAGCTTGGGTTTGAGGACGATGGTCTTGCCGCTTTTGGTGATCAGTTCCATCTTGACGTCGCGTGCCTTGTCCAGCGTCATCGACTTCTCGCCGTGGTAGAAGTCGCCGTGGTGCATGTGCGAAACGTGGGTGCGCGAGGCCTGGCTCCATTCGCCCATGGAATGCGGGTTCTTGCGGGCATAGTTCTTCACGGCATTGGGCGCGCGGCGGTCGGAGTTGCCTTCGCGCAGGACAGGGTTGACGGAACTGCCGATGCATCGGGAGTAACGGGCCTTGAGCGCCTTCTCCTCGTCGGTCTTCGGATCTTCGGGAAAGTCGGGGATCTTGTAGCCGCGCGCCTGCAGCTCCTTGACCGCCGCGATCAGTTGCGGCACCGAGGCGCTGACGTTGGGCAGCTTGATGATGTTGGTGTCGGGGTCCTGGGTCAGCCGTCCCAGTTCGGCCAGGTTGTTCGGGACTTTCTGTTCGGCGGGAAGGTAGTCGGCCAGTTCGGCCAGGATTCGCGCCGCCACCGAGATGTCGCAGCCGACGACGTCGACCCCCGCCGGCGCGGCAAAGGCCTTGATGACGGGCAGAAACGCATACGTCGCCAGGAGCGGTGCCTCGTCGGTAAGCGTATAGATGATTTTTGATTTGCCTGCGGCCATTGCTGTCCCCTCGTTATTGGTTTGCTGATCGGTCTTGTCGAACCTGTCGCCGGGTGCCCCGCGACCCCGTGCGGGCCTTATTTTACGGGCGCCGGTCGCGTTTGCGGAAAGCTTGGCGCGTCATGCGATTGCCCTGCGGCGATCAACCGGCGCCCGCGATCCAGTCGGCAGCGAGCAGAAGTGCCGCGCGCAGGGATTGCTGCGCCGCGTCGCTGGGCGGTTCGCCCAGTTCGTAGCGTTCGCCGCGTATCGCCAGCAGCCAGCAGGGTGGCGGCTGGCCGTCGTCGATGTCGGCAAAGACCTTGAGCACAGCCTGCGGGCTCATGGCGTGGGTGGTGAAGCTGGCGTCACGCGCGGCCTCGATGCGGACCAGCGAGCAGGGCGCCGGGGCGTCGAGGCTGGCATCGACGAACAGCACGCGGCGGCGGCCTTGCAGGTCGAGTGCGTGCTCCACCTGCAACTGAAAGTCGGTCAGGCAGTCGACCGCGCCCCATTCGGGATGGAGTGCGGCGAGTGCGGTGAAGCGCTCGACGAAGAGCGGGCCGAGGGCGTCGTCGCCGCGGCTGGGATTGCCCCAGCCGAAGACCAGCGTCGGCGCGGTCAAGGAAGCTCGCGAGTCAAACCGCGATGGTCGCGCGTCGCTGCATCGATCACCGTACCGTCGGCGCCGACTATGGCGACTTCCAGCGGCATCTGGCCGAGGGCATGCGTCGCACAGGAGAGACAGGGGTCGAAGGCGCGGATGGCGATCTCGATGTGGTTGAGCAGACCTTCGGTGATCTCGACACCGTCGAGGTACTGCTTGGCCACTTCGCGCACTGCCGTGTTCATCGCCTGGTTGTTGTGCGTGGTAGAGACGATCAGGTTGGCGCGTATCACGAGGTCGTTTTCATCGACGCGGTAGTGGTGGATCAGCGTGCCGCGGGGCGCTTCGATGACGCCGACGCCGCGTTCCTGGCGCGTTCCGGTGGTCATCAGGTCGTGGCCGACGATGTCGTCAGCGGGCCGACGCGATAGGAGCCCTCGTCCGGCCCCAGCGACTTGAAGAAGGGGAATTTCATGTACGACCACGGCTTGACACCCTCGGCGATGACCTCCCAGTAGCGGCCGTAGTTGTAATGGTCGAACAGGGTCTTGCCGTCGGCATCGCGCGCGCGCAGGCCGCCGTGGTACAGGTCCATCGCGCCGTCGGGGCTGACCAGGCACATGCCGGCGGAGCGGAAGCGGCCGAAGGCGTTGTATTCGGCGAGGTTTTGCTCGAACAACTGGCGGATCATGCCTACGGCATCGCGGCTCCAGGCCACCATCTGATAGATGTCTTTCAACAATTCGGCGCGTTCTTCGGCCGAGAGCGACTTGTTCACGCCGCCGGGGATCGAGCCGGTGCCATGCACCCGCTTGCCGGCCGTCATGCGGATGACTTCCTGGCCGTACTTGCGCAGGAAGACCCCCTTCTTGGCGATTTCCGGATGCGCGGCGATGACGCCGACCACGTTGCGCGCGGCGACGTCGGAGCCGAAGCCGAACAGCAGGTCGGGCGACGCCAGGTGGAAAAAGTGCAGGGCGTGCGATTGCAGGATCTGGCCGGCGTGCATCAGGCGGCGAATCTTCTCGGCGGTGGGCGTCAGTTGCTTGACGCCGAGCATCATGTCCAGCGCCTTGGAGGCCGCGAGGTGGTGCGAGACCGGGCAAATGCCGCACAGGCGCTGCACCATGACCGGCACTTCCCAGTAGGGACGGCCCTGGATGAACTTTTCAAAGCCGCGGAATTCGACGATGTGCAGGCGCACCTGATGCACCTTGTTGTTGTCGTCGAGCAGGATGGTGACTTTGCCGTGACCCTCGACCCGCGATACCGGATCGATGGCGACGCGGCGCAGCTTTTCGGGTGCAGTGGCAGTTTCGAGTTCGAATTTCATGTCGGTCTCGTTGGCATCTTAGTCGTAGTGCAGGAGGCCGTGGCCCAGGCTGGGCGTGCGCCCGGCCAGCAGGTCGGTCAGCAGTTTCCAGATCGCATCGGCGGGCGGCGGGCAGCCGGGCAGGAAGTAGTCGACCTTCACCACCTCATGGATGGGGTGCACCTTGTTCAGCGGCAGCGGCAGTTCCGGATCATTGGGTATGCCGCCGTGGCTGACGAGGTATTCGGTCGCGTACACCTCTTCGAGGATGTCGCGCAGGTCGAGGTGGTTGCGCTGCGCCGGCAGGCCGCCGTTGATCGCGCAGGCGCCCACCGCCACCAGCACCTTGCAGTTCCGGCGGAACTCGCGCAGCACGTGCACGTTCTCGGCATTGCACAGGCCGCCTTCGATCAGGCCCAGATCGCAGGGGCCGCAGGTCTTGATGTCGGTCAGCGGCGAGCGGTCGAACTCGACCAGTTCGACCAGTTTCAGGATGCGCTCGTCGATGTCGAGGATGGACATGTGGCA
>JAIOPW010000317.1 GCA_021413665.1 Rhodocyclales bacterium
GCGGCGAGGTTGACCGGGCCGAGGGTTTCGATCTCGGCCGTGAGCTGCGCGATCTCGCCTTGCAGGACGCTGTCCTTGATCCGCTCGGCGCCGCCGGCGTTGAGTTCGTCGAGGAAGGGCGCTTCGTCCTCTGCGGACAGCACATGGACCTCGGCCAGCCGTTCGCGAAACTGTTCCTCGTTCATCTGGGCGGCCTGCGCCTTGAGCCGCAGGTCGTTGATCTTGTCGCGCAGCGGAACAACGCCCTGCTCCAGCTTGAGGCGCTGCTCGTCGAGGCTGCGCAGGTCCGAGGCCGCGGACTCGAGCACATTTCGCCGTTCCGCCAGCGCCGACTCCTTGCCCTGCCTGGCGTCGAGCGCGGCGTGCAACTGCTCCCGCAGGACACTGTCGCTGATGCCGGCGACTTCGGTGCGCGCGGCGGCGGTTTCGCCTTCGATGCGCTGCAACTGGCTGGTCGCCGTGGCGGCGGCGCGCGCGTTGTCTTCGAGCTTCGACAGACATTCGCGTTCGGAGAAGCCGGCCTCCTGCGCTTCGCGCCCGAGCTGGATTTCCAGGGCACGCGCCTCGCGCAGGGCGACATCCTTCTGGCGATGGACGTCCAGCGCCTGTTCGAGGCGCTGGCGTACGCCGGCCAGGCGCTCGCCCTGCTGCCTGCCTTCGTTCTCGGCACGCTCGCGACGGGCCTGTTCGGTTTCTTCCTGGCGCTTGAGTTCCGCCAGGTCGCGATCGATCTGCGCCGAGCGTTCCTCGAAACGGGTTTGCGCCTGGGCCAGCTTGAGGGCGTCGACCTGCGCCGCGTGGAAAGCCTGCTGCGCTTCCTGCATGGCGCGCCGCGCGGCGCTGAGCTGGCTCTGGCTGTCGGCGAGGTGCTGTTCCGCCGCGCGCTGTACTTCGCGCGCCGCATCCTCGGCGGCGGCACGGTCGGCGAGCAGTCCGGCCAGTTCGTCGATCTCGCGCTGGCGCTCGATCACGCCGTGGGTCTTGGCATCCGGCACGTAGAGCGTCAGGCCGCCCGGCGTCAGCACATGGCCGGCACGCGACACGCGCTGTCCCGCCGCCAGCGGCAATTCGGTTGCGAGGTCGTCGGCGACGGCGACGCCGGCCAGCCACTCGTCGAGCACCCCGGCCCAGCGCGGGTCGTCACAGCGCACCTTGCTGCGCAGGCTGTCCGCCGCTGCCGGCGCTGCCGTCGGGTTTCCGGCCAGCGCCAGCGTCAGAATTGCCGGCGGCGGGTCAATTACCGCCGCACGCAAGCTGTCGACGTCGGCGACCAGCGCCGAGAAGCGTTCGCGCAGCACCGCCTCGACCGCGGTTTCCCAGCCGGCCTCGACCTGGATCGCCTGCCACAGCGGCTTGGCATCGGCGAGATTGCGCGCCTTGAGCCAGTCGCCGATCTCGCCGCTTTGCGCCACCTTGGCCTGCAACTGCGCCAGCGCGTCGTGGCGGGCACGGGTTTCGGTCAGGCTGCGGTGCGCCGCTTGCAACGCTTCGCGCGCCGCGCGCAGTTGCGCCTCGGCCGCGGGTATGGCCGCCTGCAACGCCGTCAGCTTTTCCTGGGCCACGGCCAGCGCGGCCTCGGCGCGCTGTTCGCTTTCCTTCGACATCGCCAGCAGCGCCGGATCCGGCGCACCGAGGGCCAGCCTGTCCTGCTCCAGCCGGGTGCGACGCTGCACCAGGTTTTCCAGTGCGCGCAACGCATGGCCCTTGTCGGCTTCCGCCAGGCGCAGCGCCTGTTCGGCTTCGCTCAAACCGCGGCGCGCCTCGGTGACCTCGCCGCCGGCGGACTGAACCGCATTCTCTGCATCGGGCAACTTCGCCGCCGCTTCGCCGTGGCGCGCGGCGGCGGTCGCCGCACGGGCACGGGCATTGTCGAGCAGTTGCTTCCAGCGTGCTTCGTCTTCCGCCAGTTGGCTGTTCTGCGTTCGCCAATGGGCGTCCTCGGCACCCAACTGGTCGAGGCGCGCTTCCAGCCGCGACCGCGAATCCCTCAGGTGGCCGATTTCCGATTCGAGCCGGCTGACTTCCGAATTGGCCACGGCCATTTCCGTCTGCGCCGCGTGCAGCGTGTCCGAGGCCGAATAGTGGCTCTCGCGCGCATGCTCGACCCGTGCCTCGATTTCGCGCAGTTGCGCGGTCTCGGCTTCGACCCGGTTGATGGCTTCTTCGACCAGGCGCGACAGGCGCTGGTTGTCGTTCTTCGCATCGTTGCGCTTCTTGAGCCACAGCAGCGTCTGCTTGTGCGACACCTGCTGGTGCAGGCCGCGATACTGCTGGGCAACGGCCGCCTGGCCTTGCAGGTGGTTGACCTGGGCTTCCAGCTCGTTGCGGATGTCGTCGACGCGGGCGATGTTCTCGCGCGCATCCTCCAGGCGGTGCTCGGTTTCCTTGCGCCGTTCCTTGTACTTGGTGACGCCGGCCGCCTCTTCGAGGAAGAAGCGCAGCTCGTCGGGCTTGGCTTCGACGATGCGCGAGATCATGCCCTGGCCGATGATGGCGTAGGCGCGCGGACCCAGGCCGGTGCCGAGGAAAAGGTCGATCACGTCGCGCCGGCGCACGTGCAGGTTGTTGATGTAATAGCTGGAATTACCCTCGCGGTCGAGCACGCGCTTGACCGTGATCTCGGCGTACTGGCTCCACTGGCCGGCGGCGCGGCCCTCGGCGTTGTCGAAATACAGCTCGACGCTGGCGCGGCTGACTTCCTTGCGGTTGCCGGAGCCCTTGAAGATCACATCCTGGATCGACTCGCCGCGCAGTTCGGAGGCCTTCGACTCGCCCAGCACCCAGCGCACGGCATCGATGATGTTGGACTTGCCGCAGCCGTTGGGGCCGACCACACCCGCCAGCTGGCCGGGAAAAAGCACGGTGGTGGGCTCGACAAAGGACTTGAAGCCCGAAAGTTTCAGCTTGTTTAGACGCACAGGAATGAACCGGAAGAATGATCGCGAAAGGGAAGCTTTGACGCTGCGCCATTATAATCTGTCCCGCCCCTCTTACCCGCATCCATACAGCATGCCAAAGCCCGCCATCCAGACCCGCCCGAAGGCCCTGGAAACCTTCGCCAACCCCGCACCGCACAGGGATTACCAGATCCACATGGAAATCCCGGAATTCACCTGCCTCTGTCCCAAGACCGGGCAGCCGGATTTTGCCGTGCTGACGCTGGATTACATCGCCGACAAGGTCTGCGTCGAGCTCAAAAGCCTGAAGCTCTACGTCTGGAGCTTTCGCGACGAGGGGCATTTCCACGAGGACGTCGCCAATCGCATCCTCGACGACCTGGTGAAAGCCACCCGGCCGCGCTTCATGCGACTCACGGCGCGCTTCTACGTGCGCGGCGGCATTTTCACCAATGTCGTCGCGGAACACCGCAAGAAGGGCTGGAAGCCGGCGGCCCGGATAGAACTGGCCGAGTTCTCGCCACAGTCGAACACGCGTGGCTGAGGCGGTCGCGCCTCGTGTGCGCCCTCACGCGAACGACGGGATCACATTTGATGCCAATTGGCACGCAATGAGTCCACATTCTCCGGGAGTCGCGTCAGGTCAAAAATGACCGCGCGCGGAACACCGGTCAATCCGACCTTCCGCCTACCCTCTCTTCCCCTTCAGGAAGCTGCCGATACGGGCGGCGATCTCGGGGCTGGTCTGGGTCAGGCCGGCGGCGAGCGACTCGACGTAGAAGCCGTCGTCGGTGGACATGTTGCTGATGCGCTGGATGGCGGTGACCATCGCGTAGTTGGCCATCGGCGTGTTCTCGGCGATGCGCAGGGCGAGTTCCTGCGCCTTGGCCATGCCGGCGCCCTCCTCCACCAGGTAATGCGACAGCCCGAGTTGCTGTCCGTCTTCGGCCTTGTAGATGCGGCCGGTCAGCATCATCTCGCACATGCGGCCCTGGCCGATGATGCGCGCCACGCGCACCGAGGCGCCGCCGCCGACGAATATGCCGTGGCGGCCTTCCGGCAACTGGTACATGGCCGAGGGCTCGGCGACGCGCACGTGCGCCGCCGTCGCCAGCTCCAGGCCGCCGCCGATGACGGCGCCTTGCAGCACGGCGATGACCGGCGTGCCCGACATCTGGATGCGGCTGAACACGCGCTGCCAGCCCTGCGAATGCTTCATGACGGCAAAGGGCTCGCGATGCTGGTGCTCGGAAAGATCGAGTCCGGCACAGAAATGATTGCCTTCGCCGGCCAGGATCACCGCGCGCGTGTCTTCCGGCATCGCATCCCACGCCTTTTCCAGGGCGGCCAAGAGGCGGTCGCTGATGGCGTTGCGCTTGGCCGGACGCGCCAGCATGATGGTATAGATGCCGTCCGCGGACGATGCTTTTACGAGATGCTCGGTCACTTCATGATCCTTCAGCTTGCGCCCAGCGTGATGACGCCGCTGTCGATTTCGTCGGAATACAAATGCACCACCAGGTCGGCGCGGCGCGTCAGCACCGCCCGCTGGTTGATGTAGCCCTTGTCGGTAATTTCGCCGGCCTCGGTGGAGGGCGGCTCGGCCATCAGCAGCAGCCGCGCCGGATAGGTGCTCGAACCGCCGCCTTCGCGCTTCATGCGCACCAGGCCCTCGCGCACCCGCTCCTTGACCATCGGATGCCGCAGCACCTGGTCGGCCGGCGCATCGGTGGGCAATCCCGCCAGTCGCCGGCATTCGGACATGTTGGGGAAGACCAGGAAGCCGATCTCGTCGCGGTCGTGCCCCGTCACCACGATGTCCTGCGCCACCGGCGACAGCGCGTCGATGCCGGCCACGCGCAGGCTGCCGACATGCACCCAGGTGCCGGTCAGCAGCTTGAAATCCTCCGCCACGCGGCCGTCGAAGAGCAGGCCCTGCTCCGGCTTTTTCGGATCGACGAACTCGACGGCGTCGCCGATGATGTAGTAGCCCTCGTCGTCGAACGCTTCCTCGGTCAGCCTGGGCTGCTTCCAGTAGCCGGGAAACACGTTCGGCCCCTTGACGCGGACTTCCAGCTTGTCGGCCACCGGCACCAGCTTGAGTTCGGTACCGGGAATCGGCACACCGATGACTCAGGAGCGCACGGCCTGGAAGTGGCAGTCGGTGGCGGCCGGTGCCGTTTCCGTCGAGCCCCAGGACGACAGCATGGTGACGGGCTCGCCCAGTTCCATGCGCGCAAGGCGGTCGAGTTCTTCCCACAGGTGTTGCGGCAAGGCCGCGCCGGCGTAGAAAATGATCTGCAGGCGGGAAAAGAAATTCTTGCGCAGGGCGGCGTTGTCGCGCAACAGCGGCACCAGCATGTCGTAGGCGCGCGGCACGCTGAAATATTGCGTCGGCGCAATGTCGGTGAGGTTCTTCACAGTCTTTTCCAGCAGCCCCGGCGCCGGCTTGCCGCCGTCGATGTAGAAGCTGCCACCCCAGCACAGAACCTTGTTGAAGCAGTAGTTGCCGCCGAAGACATGGCTCCACGGCAGCCAGTCGACGATCACCGGCCGCTGAATCGCCATGAAGGGCCAGATCTGCGCATTGGCTTCCTGGTTCGAGCACATCATGCGCTGGGTGGTGATCACGGCTTTCGGCGTGCCGATCGATCCCGAGGTGAACAGGAACTTGGCAATGGTGTCGGGCGTCACCGCCTCGAAGGCGCGCCTCACCGCCGCATATTTTCCTGTCGGGTCGACACCCGCCTGTTCCATCGCGGCAAAGGCATGGGTGCCCGCTTGCGGCTGGCTATTGCCGCCGGCGATGACGACGCCGTCGTGCAATGCCTTCACCGCTTCGATCGCCGGCATGAAGCGTTCGATCGGGTCGGCAAAGATCACGCCCGGGCGCAGCAGGTCGACGTTGGCCTTGAGCTTGGCGAAATCCCTGGACAGCAGCGAATTGCCCGGCGATACGGCGCAGTGGGGAACGCCGATGTGCAGGCAGGCCAGCATCAGTAGCGCATGCTCGACGCCGTTGTCGGACAGCACCATGACCGGCCGCTCGGCCGACAGCCCGAGCCCGAGCAGCGCGTTGGCGATTGCCTTGACGCGCGCCAGCGCCTGTCCATAGCTCACTTTCGCCCATTCGCCATCCGCGCCGCGCTCGGCGAGAAAAACCGTGTCGGGCGTTTCGCTGGCCCAGCGTTCCAGCCACTCGCCGCTGCAACGCAACGAACTCGGCGGCAGGGCAATGGCCGAGCGCATGCGCCGGCTGCCATCGGGACGGGTTTCGAGGATGACGGACGGAGCGGCGAACAGGTCCGCGGGTTTTCTTGCGATACGACTCATGGACGAGGCCTCCCGGATATCGCGGCTCTGGACAATTTGAAGAATTTGAGTGCGGGCCAACGCCCGTTTCATCGACGTCAAGCGAAGCGGCCGCAAGCAAAACTGAAATCAGGCACTACGCCAGGCCATCGCCCCGCCGCGAGCGGTCGGGGTCGATGCCTGGGTAGCCGGTCGGCTATCCGCCGATCGTCGAGCCGAACCTACTTGAGGAGTTTCCAGTCGCCGTTCTCGATGGTGGCCATGACCGCGGCACGCCCGTCGAAGCCGTTGTGGTCCTTGGCCGACATGTTGAACACGCCATGCACGCCGGGTAGTTCCTTGACGTTTTCCAGGGCATCACGCAGCGCGACGCGGAACTCCATGGTGCCGGGCTTGGCCTTCTTCAGCGCCTCGGGTACGGCACGATTGAGCAGCAGGTAGGCATCCCAACCGTGGCCGCCGAAGGTGGAGCGGCTATGTGCGCCGTGGGCGCCCTCATACAGCTTGATGTACTCGAGCGATGCCTTCTTCGACGGATGGCTGTCCGCCAGTTGCTCCGCCAGCAGCATGGGACCGACCGGGAAGATGGTGCCCTCGACATTCTTGCCGCCGACCCGCAGGAAATCGCGGTTGGCGATGCCGTGGGTCTGGTAGAACTTGCCCTTGTAGCCGCGTTCGATCAGCGTCGCTTGCGGCAGCACGGCCGGCGTGCCGGAGCCGGCGATCAGGATCGCGTCCGGGTTCGCGGCGATCAGTTTGAGCGCCTGCCCGGTGACACTGGTATCGGCGCGCTGGTAAGCCTCGGACGCGGTGATCTTGATGCCCTTGGCTTCGGCCGCGCCCTGGATCGCCTTCAGCCAGAGTTGCCCGTAGGGATCGGCGTAGCCGATGAAGCCGATGGTCTTGACCTTGTTGGCGGCCATGTGGTCCGCAATCGCGATCGCCATCTGGGTGAAGTTCTGCGGCGTGGTGAACACCCAGGGCGCCTTGTCGCCCGCGGGCGGCAACGGCGCCATGGCGATCTGCGGGGTCTTCGTTTCGAACGCGACTTCGAGGATGGCCATCGAGCCCGGCGTCACCGTCGACCCGATGATCGCATCGACCTTGTCCTCGCCGGTGAATTTGCGGGCATTCTTGACCGCCGTGCTGGGGTCGGTGGCATCGTCGAGCACGATGTACCTGACCTTCTCGCCGCCGACGGTTTGCGGCAACAGGGCAAAGGTGTTCTTTTCAGGAATGCCCAGTGATGCCGCCGGGCCGGTGGCCGAGACGCTGACGCCGATGGTGATGTCGGCCCAGGCGGCGCCGGCCGCAAATGCCAGTGCGAGTGCTTGTACCAATGCGAGTTTCTTAACTTTCATGTCTCCTCCTGTTATTTGTATGGTGTTCGCTCGCCAAGGATACGTCAGGCCTGAAGCGACCGGCCGATTTTAGGTGACATTTGTTCGATGTCAACTTGTTTGATAAACACCTACATGGCACACTTGGCGGAATTCCCTCGCCTCGAATCGCATCCATGCCCACCTCACGCAAGGCACCCGCTCTCGGCTTGCTGACCGACCATGTCGGCTTCCACTTGCGCCTGGCGCAGCTCGCCGTGTTCAAGGATTTCGAGCAGGGCCTGGGCGAGATCGGCATTTCGCCGGCGATCTATTCGGTGCTGGAGGTATTGCAGCAGAATCCCGGGCTGACCCAGTCGAAGCTGGCGAGCGTGGTGCGGCTGGAACGCTCGTCGGTGGTGCCGATGCTGGACAAGCTGGGCCAGCGCGGCCTCGTTGAACGCATGGCATCGACGACCGATCGCCGCCACAACCACCTCTATCTCACCTCGGCCGGGGTCGACCTGCTGCATCAGGCAAACGAACGCGCATTGCGGCACGAAGCACGCGTTTGCGCGCGCCTTACGCCCACCGAGAAGCAGACCTTGCTGAAACTGCTGCACCGCTTCGAGGCCTGACCGCCCCGCCACCACTGGTATTGGGTTAGCATGGTCGCTTCATCGCCTCAACAAATGGAGACAACCATGGCTCGCAAAAGCAAGCTCGACTTTTCCGACATCGCCAACGCCCGCAAGAAGCAGAACCTCAACCAGACCGAGTTCTGGACCCGCTACGGCGTGACCCAATCGGGCGGCTCGCGCTACGAATCCGGTCGCAACATTCCCAAGCCGCTGGCCATCCTGTTGTGGCTGCACCGCTCGGGCAAGCTGAGCGACAAGGACCTGGCCGACGCGCTCAAGTAAGCAAGGCACAACCGGCCAAGCGCGCTCCGTTCGGACCGCGGCAGGCAAACGGACTGAACGGATGATGATAGAAACCGCACGCGGCACGGTGCACGAGTGGCAGCGCGACCACATGGGCCACATCAACGTGCGCGCCTACATGGAGTTCTTCGAGGAAGCCTGCTGGCAGTTCTACGCCATGCTGGGCATGACGCCCTCGCTGCTGCGCAGCGGCGCGATCCACCTGGCGGCGGTGCAGCAGAACATCAGCTACCGCAAGGAACTCTATCCCGGCGACACCATCGCGGTGCGCACCGGCGTGATCGAAATGCGCGAGAAGGTACTGCGCTTCCGCCACGAACTGGTCAACACCGAAACAAGGGATGTCTGCGCCGTCTGCGATTTCACGGTGGTCTGCCTTGATCCGCAGGCACGCAAGTCGCAGCCGTTCCCGCCGGACGTTGTGGTGCGCGCCGGAGAATGGCTGCTGCCGCCGACGGACAACGCTTCATGAAGAAGACTCCGGCAACCGCAGGGCTTGAATTCGAGCCCGAATTCGTCACCGGACTGAAGAAGATTTTTGAGGAAATGATCGTCTTCAACCAGGTCCTCGGCTTGAAGATCACCGCCATCAAACCTGACCGCGTCAGAGGCAGTATCGAGATGCGGCACGAACTGGTCGGGCACTACAGCCACAACCGGCTTCACGGCGGCGTCATCAGCGCCAGCCTCGACGCCATGGGCGGCCTGGCGGTGATGGCGGCAATCGGCGCGCGTCACCTTGACGAAGCGCCGGAACAACGCCTGCACCGTTTCGGCAAGCTCGGCACCATCGACCTGCGCATCGACTACCTGCGCCCGGGCATCGGCGAGCGCTTCGAACTGCACGCAGAAGTATTGCGGCTGGGGTCGCGCGTGGCCACAACGCGCATGGAATTCCTCGGCGCCGACGGCAAGCTGCTGTCCACCGGCTCCGCCGCCTATATCGTTTCCTGAACCGCCGTCCCGCCGGCGCCGACTTTTCCCGGCGCTACCGATGGGAGCGGCCCGCGTCCGAACCCGACACGGGTTCCCTAGCGTCCCACCGTCGCCAGGTGCAGGGCCAGGGCGAAGAAGATCGTGCCGGCACAGCGGTCGAGCCAGACCGCGAGCCCGGGTTGGCGCTGCAAACGGGCGCCGATGCCGCCGGCGAACCAGCCGAGGCTGCCGAAGATCACCACCGTCTGCGCCGCAAACAGTACACCGAGCAGCAGCATTTGCGGCCAGACCTCGCCGCGCCCCTGGTCCACGAACTGCGGCAGGAAGGCGATGAAGAACAGGGCCACTTTCGGATTGATCACGTTGGCGATGAAGCCGCGCCGCAGGTGTGCGCTGATCGGTTCCGCCGCACCCGGATCGAGAGTGACCATGCCCATCTTCCCCGCATAGCGCCAGGCCATGATGCCGATGTAGACGAGGTAGGCGGCGCCCGCCATTTTCAGCGTGGTGAAGGTCGCTTCCGAGGCCAGCACCACGGCTCCGATGCCCAGCGTCGCCCACAGCGTATGGGTGAAGCAGCCCAGCGCGCAACCGAGGCCGAAGCCGATGCCGGCGCTGCGGCCGCGGCTGATGCCGACCGAGAGCACCATCAGGTTGTCGGGGCCGGGCGCGATGGTGACCAGCGCGGAGGCGGCGAGGAAGGCCAGCAGGACGTCGAGGGAAACCATGACTACAGACCCGCCATGGCAAGGTATTTGATTTCGAGGTATTCCTCGATGCCGTGGCGCGAACCCTCGCGGCCGAGGCCCGATTGCTTGACGCCGCCGAAGGGCGCGACCTCGTTGGAGATCATGCCCGAGTTGATGCCGACCATGCCGTAATCAAGCGCCTCGCCGACGCGCCAGGCGCGCGCGATGTCGCGGCTGTAGAAATAGGCGGCAAGGCCGAACTCGGTGTCGTTGGCCATGCGCACCGCCTCGGCTTCATCCTTGAAGCTGAAGATCGGCGCGACAGGGCCGAATATCTCTTCGCGCGCCAGGCGCATGGCCGGCGTCGCGCCGGCAATCACGGTCGGCTCGAAGAAGGTGCCACCGCGCGCGTGACGCTTGCCGCCGCAAAGCACGCGCGCGCCCCTGGCGACGGCATCGGCCAGCAGTTCCTCGACCTTGGCCAGGCCGGCGCCGTCGATCAGCGGGCCCTGCGTCACGCCCTCTTCCAGCCCGTCGCCGACCTTGAGCCCGGCCACCGCCGCGGCCAGCTTCTGAGCAAACGCCTCATGCACGCCTTCCTGCACCAGGAAACGGTTGGTGCAGACGCAGGTCTGGCCGGTGTTGCGATATTTGGAGAGCATGGCGCCGGCTACCGCCGCATCCACATCGGCATCGTCGAAGACGATGAAGGGCGCATTGCCGCCGAGTTCCAGCGACATCTTCTTGATGGTCGGCGCGCACTGTCCCATCAGCAGCCGCCCGACTTCGGTCGAGCCGGTGAAGGAAAGTTTCAGTACTTTGGGGTTGGACGTCAGTTCACCACCGATCGTGGCCGGTTCGCCGGTCACGATGTTGAGCACGCCGGGATGAATCCCCGCCTGCTGGCCGAGCCAGGCCAGCGCCAGGGCGGAAAGCGGCGTCTGCTCGGCCGGCTTGACCACCATGGTGCAGCCGGCGGCCAGGGCCGGTGCGACCTTGCGCGTGATCATCGCCGCCGGGAAATTCCACGGCGTGATCGCGGCGCAGACGCCGACCGGCTGCTTCAGCACGATAAGTCGGCGGTCAGGGGACGGCGAGGGAATCACCTCGCCATAGACGCGCCGCGCCTCCTCGGCAAACCACTCGATGAAGGATGCCGCATAGGCGATCTCGCCGCGCGCCTCGGCCAGCGGCTTGCCCTGTTCCAGCGTCATCAGCCGCGCCAGGTCTTCCTGGTTGGCCAGCATCAGATCGAACCAGCGCTTGAGTATCTTCGCCCGTTCCGCCGCCGTTTTCGCCCGCCAGGGATGGAATGCCGCCTGCGCCGCATCGATCGCGCGTCGGGTTTCGGCCGCACCGAAGTTCGGCACCGAACCGACCAGCTCGCCGTTGGCGGGATTGCAGACGTCGATGCGGGCGCCGGTCGCAACCAGCCATTCGCCATCGACCAGGCAGGCGTTGCGCAGCAGTTCAGGATTCTTCATGGCAGGCTTTCGACGTTTCGGAACAGGGGCGGATTCTGCCGCATTGCGACGCCTTGCGATAGGTCGGCCCGCGAGGGCTCGGTACCGGCTCGAAAGTCGGCGCCGACAGGACGGCGATTTGCACGCTTGAACGGCCAGCGGTGCCGCCCCGTCGATTCCTCACAGGATTTGAGCCACCTCGCCAAACGCCAGACGTGGCCCGCGCGGCGGTGCTTTGGCGAGGTCGCCGTAGCCCATATTGGCGATGAAGTTGCTGCGCACGCGCCCGCCGGGAAAGAATTCCGCGTCGAGCTTCGCCGCATCGAAGCCCGACATCGGCCCCACGGAAAGCCCCAGCGCGCGGGCGGCCAGCAGCAGATAGGCCCCTTGCAGGGTGCTGTTGCGAAATGCCGTGACCTCGGTCAGCGCGGGATCGGCGTCGTACATGGGCTTGGCGTTGAAGGCCGGATACTGCGCGGGCAAATGATTCGGGAAGTCGAGATCCTGGGCGATGATCACCGTGACGGGAGCGGCGAGAGATTTCTTGAGGTTGGAGGCCATGAGGGCCGGCGCCAGCCTGGCCTTGGCCTCCGCCGAGCGCAGAAATAAGTAGCGCGCCGGCTGCGCATTGAAGGCCGTCGGCCCCCATTTGAGCAGGTCGTACAGGGCCTTCAGCGTCTCGTCGGTAACCGGATCGGTGGTGAAGGCATGCAGCGAACGGGCGCTGCGGAAGAGTTGGTCGAGGGCGGTATCGGCTAGCGGGGGATGCATGGCAAGGTCCTTTTGATGAAGGGGTTTTGTCTCGAAATCGTTAACGCTCAAGGCGCAGCATCCTCCCGGAAGGACGCTGCCAGTTTGAGCGCCGCATTGCGCAGGAGCGTGGTGTCGCCGCCGACGGCGACGAAGCTGGCGCCGCAGGCGAAGTAATGCCGCGCCAGCGCAGGATCGGTGACGAAGACGCCGGCCGCCTTGCCGCTGGCGGCTATGCGCCGCAATGCGCCTTCGATGGCGGCCCTGACTTCGGGATGCCCGCTGTCGCCAAGGTGTCCGAGCGAGGCGGCGAGGTCGGCGGGGCCGATGAAGGCGGCATCGACACCTTCCACGGCGAGGATCGCATCGAGGTTTTCCAGCCCCTGCCGGGTTTCGATCTGGACGATCAGGCACATCTCCGCGTCGGCCTGCCTGGTGTAATCCATGACCCCGCTCCAGCGCGCCGCGCGAGCCAGCGAGCCGCCGACGCCACGGATGCCCTGCGGCGGATAGCGCATGGCGCGCACCAGCGCCTGCGCTTCGGCGGCGGTGTCGACCAGCGGCGCCAGCACGGTCTGCGCGCCGATGTCGAGATACTGCTTGATCAGGGCCGCATCGTGATTCACCGGCCGCACAGCAATTTGCGGTGACCAGGGTGCGGCCGCCTGCAACTGTGGCAACACGCTGGCCGGCGTGTTGGGCGAATGTTCGGCGTCGATCAGCAGCCAGTCGAAGCCGGCGGTCGCCAGGATTTCCATGCTGTAGGGGCTGCCCAAGCCGACAAAAAGGCCGATCTGGCGGCGCTTTTCGCGCAGGCTCTGCTTGAATGCGTTGCGCGGCATGTCCATTGCGTGGCTACCCCAGGTCGAGACCGCGATCCCAATAAGGCTCGGGACCGAGGCGCACCGCAAGAAAATCAACGAAGGTGCGCACCCGCTGCGGCACGAAGCGGGTGCCGGGAAACACGGCGAACACGTCCAGCACGGGTGTCTGGAAATCCTTCAGGATCGGCACCAGTGTGCCGGCGCGGATGGCCTCGGCGGCAATGAAGGTCGGCTCGTAGAGTATGCCCATGCCCTGCAGCGCGGCGTCCTGCAACGCGTTACCGTTATTGGCGGTGAGCGGACCGCTGATTTCGACAAAATGCGGCGCGCCGGCGATGATGAAGGCCCAGTTCGAGCGCGAGGTCAGCGAATAGGCGAGGCAGGCATGGTGCGCCAGTTCGTCGGGGTGCTTCGGTTCGCCATGACGGCGCAGGTATTCCGGTGAGGCGACCACCGCCGAGCGGCAGGTGGTCAGGTGCCGGGCCACCGTGGTTTCGGGCAGGCTATCCGTGATGCGCAGCGCGAAGTCCATGCCCTCCTCGATCAGATTCACGCGCCGGTCGTTGAAGTCGAGATCGACGTGGATCTCGGGATGGGCCTGGGAGAACTCCAGGATCAGCGGTGTCAGGTGCAGCAGGCCGAAGGTCATCGGCACGCTGGCGCGTATCCGGCCGCGCAGGGTCTTGCGCTCGCCGGCGAGGTCGCCTTCGGCCTCGGCGATGCGGTCGAGGATGTCGCGGCACTGCTCGATGTAGGTCGAGCCGGCCGAGGTCAGCGACAGCCGGCGCGTGCTGCGGGCGATCAGTTTGACGCCGAGGTGGGCCTCCAGCGCGGCAATCTGGCGCGTGATCGCCGAGCGCGCCACGTTCATCTGCTCGGCCACGGCGGTGAAGCTCCCGGCTTCGGCCACCCGGACAAATGTCTGCATCGCCGCCAATCGATCCATGGCCCCGCCACTCCGTAAAAATTTGTGTCTTCGATCATTGTATGGGGAACGCTGTCATACAATTCCGTTCAAAGCCTTTTTACCCGGAGATTTCTCATGAAGCGACTCGTCACCCTGCTGTTTGCCACGCTGATTTCCTGCTTCGCCCTGTCGGGCCCGGGCCTTGCCGCCGACTTGCAGGCCGGCCGCGACTACAAGCCGATCAATCCGCCGTTGGCGAGTCCCAGGGACAAGATCGAAGTGCTCGAGTTCTTTTCCTACGGTTGCAACCATTGCAACGACTTTCATCCCTTGATCAGCCAATGGGCCGCCAGATTGCCCAAGGACGTCAGCTTCCGCCGCGTGCCGGTCAGTTTCAATCGTCCGGAATGGGCGCGTCTTTCGCGGATCTATTTTGCGCTGGAAGCCACCGGCGACCTGGCCAAGCTCGACGCCGCGGTTTTTCTGGCGATCCATGAGCAGCGTGTGCCGTTCAAGACAGACGAGGCCGTAGTCACTTGGGCGGCGGGCAAAGGCGTCGACGGCAAGAAATTCGGCGATGCGCTGGCGTCCTTTTCGATGCAGAGCAAGGTGCAACGCGCCGACCAGGAAGCCGCGGCGGCGCGCATCTCCGGCGTGCCTTCGCTGGCGGTGGATGGCAAGTTCCTGATCAACAACGAGGCGGCCGGCAACTACGAGGAGTTGCTGAAGCTGACCGATGCCATCATCGAAAAGGCCCGCAAGGAACGCAAAGGCAAGTAACTGATGACGGGCTTGCGCCTCGTGTTCAGCCCGCGCGGCCTGATCGCGGCCACGGGCATGTGCGCCCTCGGCCTCGTCGCCGGCGGGGTGGTTCTGGCGCAGACCATGAACCTCGCCGCCTGTCCGCTCTGTGTCCTGCAACGCATGCTCTACCTGCTGCTGGCGCTCGAAGCGGCCCTTGCCTTGTCAATGGCGCGAGCGTCTGCGGTGCGACGCCTGATGGCCCTGGTTATGGCGGCTACGGCGTTCACCGGCGCCTGGATTGCGGCCTACCAGACCTGGCTGCAGCGTTTCGCCAAGGGTGTCAGTTGCACGGCCGACCAGCCGTGGTGGGAACACTTCGTGAATTGGGCCGGAGCGCAGTGGCCCCTGCTGTTCGAAGCATCCGGCCTGTGTTCCGAGGCCGGCTGGAAGTTCCTCGGCCTGTCGATCGCGGAATGGTCCCTGGTCGCCTTCACTTCGATGACGATCGCGATGCTGGCAGCCCTGCTGCGCAAGAACTCGCAAGCTGATTGACGACGATGCCTTTCGGAATCGGGCAAACCACGGACCTCAGGCACTGAAAGGGAGCACCAACCGCCATGTTTGACTATTCATGCCTGTTTCGCTACGGCGACAATCACATAGGCTCGAGCGGCCTGGTGTATTTTCATTCGATCGAGGACTTTGAGGCCTGGTTCAAGACCAGCTCGCAGATACGATGGGCTATCCTCGCCAACAGTGAAACCGGCGTCGTGGCTTCTACGCTTAGCCGCCCTGCGCCCAAGTACGGTCAGTAACACTGGCGCCGCGTTCGCCGTAGTGCGAACGCCGACCGCCAGGCACGCCTAGACCTTCTGTCCGATCATCCGCTTGTAGAGTGCCAGCGATTCGCCCACGATCCCGCGTCTGAAGGCCAGCACGCAGATCACGAAAATCGCCCCCATGATCACGGTAACCAGCGATCCCACCTTGTCGGCCAGCTCGTTTTGCAGGGTAACGATCACGGTGGCTCCGACCAGCGGCCCGAACACCGTGCCCATGCCCCCCAGCAGCGTCATCAACACCACTTCGCCTGATGTGTGCCAGTGGGCGTCTGTCAGCGTGGCGAACTTGAACACCAGGGTCTTGGTCGCGCCGGCCAGCCCGGCCAATCCAGCCGACAGCACGAAGGCCAGCAGCTTGTATTTCGCCACGTCGTAGCCCAGCGATATCGCCCGCGGTTCGTTTTCGCGAATGGCCTTGAGGATCTGGCCGAAGGGCGAATGAATGGCACGCTGGATCAGCCAGAAGGAGCCGGCAAAAATCGCCACCACGAGGTAATACAGATTCATGTCGTCGGCTAGGTCAAAGCCGAACAGGGTGCCGCGCGGGACGCCCTGCAGGCCGTCCTCGCCACCAGTGAAGGGCGCTTGCAGGAACAGGAAGAACACCATCTGCGCCAGCGCCAGGGTCACCATGGCGAAGTAGATGCCCTGGCGGCGAATGGCGAGGCTGCCGATCACCCAGCCGAGCCCCGTCGCGGCAAGGGTGCCGGCCGCCAGACCAAGCAGTGTCGGCAGTTCCCATACTTTCAGGGCGTGTCCCGTGACATAGGCCGCCGTGCCGAGAAACACCGCGTGGCCGAACGACAAGAGGCCCGTGTAGCCCAATAACAGGTTGAAGGCGCACGCGAAGAGCGCGAAGCACAGCACCTTCATCACCAGAATCGGATAGATGAAGGCCGGCGCCAGCAGCAGCAGGCCCAGCCCGACCAGGTAGGCGATGGTGACGCGCCGGCTCATTTTTCCCTCCCGAACAGGCCGGCCGGACGGATCATGAGCACCACCGCCATGATCATGAACACGACCGTGGCGCTGGCCTCGGGCCAGAATACCTTGGTCATGCCCTCGATGATGCCAAGCGCGAGGCCGGTCAACACCGACCCGAGGATCGAGCCCATGCCACCGATGACGACGACGGCGAACACCACGATGATCAGGTTGGAGCCCATCAGCGGACTGATCTGACTCGCCGGCGCGGCCAATACTCCGGCAAATCCGGCCAGGCCGACGCCGAAACCGTAGGTCAGCATCACCATCAGTGGCACATTGATGCCGAAGGCCTGAGTCAGCCTGGGATTCTCCGTGGCGGCGCGCAGGTAGGCGCCGAGCCGCGTCTTCTCGATCATGTACCAGGTCAGCAGGCAGACCGACAGGGATGCCACGATGATCCAGGCACGGTACTTGGGCAGGAACATGAAGCCGAGGTTGAAGGCGCCGGACAGCTCCTCGGGAATCGAATAGGGTTGGCCGGCTACGCCGTAAAGGTCGCGGAACAGGCCCTCGATCATCAGTGCCAGGCCGAAGGTCAGCAGCAGACCGTAAAGATGGTCGAGCTTGTAAAGCCATTGCAGCATCAGACGCTCGATCGCGATGCCGACCAGCCCGACGCAGAGCGGTGCCAGCACCAGCATCCACCAGTAGCCGATGCCGAGGTACTCGAGGCCGACCCAGGTCAGCATGGCGCCAACCATGTAGAGCGCACCATGGGCGAAGTTGATGATGTTCAGCATGCCGAAGATCACGGCGAGACCGAGGCTGAGAACCGCGTAGAAGGACCCGTTGACCAGCCCGAGCATGAGCTGGCCGAACAGGGCCTGTACCGGTACGCCGAAAATCTCCGTCATGCGAACATCGCCCGCACTATCCGCCGGGGACTATTTCTTGACCGCGGGGCAACGCGACAGGGCCATCGGCTGGAAAGCCTGGTCACCCGGAATCACCTGCTTCACGTTGTAGTAGTCCCACGGCTCCTTCGACTCGCCGGGCTTCTTGACTTCGACCAAATACATGTCATGCACCATGCGACCGTCCTCGCGAATCTTGCCGCCCTTGGCGAAAGGATCGTTGATCGGCGTTTCTTTCATCTTCTTCATGACGGTCGCCGTATCGTCCGTACCGGTGGCCTGCACCGCCTTAAGGTAATGCAGGACCGCCGAATAGGTACCGGCTGGCAGCATGTTGGGCATCTTCTTGTGCCGGCTGAAGAAGCGGCGGCTGAAGTCGCGCGTCTCGTTGTTGAGGTTCCAGTAGAAGCCCTCGGTGAACATCATGCCCTGCGTGGTCTGCAAGCCGAGCGCATGGATGTCGACCACCGTGGTCAGCAGCCCGACCAGGGTCTGCCCCTTGGTGATGCCGAACTCGTTGGCGGCCTTGATCGAGTTGATGGTGTCGCCGCCGGCGTTGGCCAGGCCAATCACCTTGGCCTTGGAGGCTTGCGCCTGGAGCAGGAAGGACGAGAAGTCCGAGGCGTTCAAGGGATGGCGCACGGCACCGAGCACCTTGCCACCGTTGGCCTTCACCGCATCCATTGAATCCTTTTCCAGCGAATGGCCAAAGGCGTAGTCGGCCGTCAGGAAGAACCAGGTGTCCTTGCCGGACTTGGTCACCGCCTTGCCGGGACCGTTGGCCAGGGCGTAGGTGTCATAAACATAGTGCACCACGTTGCTCGGCGCGCAATCCTCGTTGGTCAGGCGCGTCGATGCGGCGCCGGTATTCAGCATGATCTTGTTTTTTTCGGTGGTCACCTTGGCCACCGCCAGCGCCACGCCGGAATTCAGGACGTCGGTGACCATGTCCACACCCTGGGTGTCGTACCACTCGCGCACCTTGTTCGAGCCAACGTCGGCCTTGTTCTGGTGATCGGCCGAGACCAGATCGATCTTGAACTTGGGCTTGAACTGGGCCTTGAAATCTTCGATCGCCATTTCGGCGGCAACCACCGAGCCCTTGCCGCCGAGGTCGGAATACACCCCGGACATGTCGGTCAGCACGGCTATCTTGACCACGTCGCCGGATATCTTTCCGGCCTGGGCCAACGCGGTACCCGTCGCCGGCAGAAGCAGCGCGGAAAGGGCCAGGGCCAGCAGTTTGCGTTTCATCATAGTGTCTCCTCCTTGGTATGAATGAACGGGGTCCGGTCAATCAGACCCCGAGGTACTCCTGCAGCAGGTGCTGCTTTTCACTGATTTCGTGCTGTGCAATTTCTTCCATTACCTGCCCATGCTCGACGATGAACATGCGGTCCGCGAGTGGCGCGGCGAAGCGGAAATTTTGCTCCACCAGGATGATCGTGTACTCGCGTTCCTTGAGCTTGCGGATGACCTCGCCCAGCTTTTGCACAATCACCGGCGCCAGCCCCTCCGACACCTCGTCAAGCAGCAGCAAGCGGGCTCCGGTACGCAGGATACGCGCCATGGCCAGCATCTGCTGTTCGCCGCCCGATAGTCGCGTGCCTTGACTATTGCGACGCTCCTTGAGGTTGGGAAACATCTCGTAGAGTTCGTCCAGGCTGAGGCCGCCGCTTCCCACCTGGGGCGGCAGCAGGAGGTTTTCCTCGCAACTCAGGCTGGCGTAGATACCCCGCTCTTCCGGGCAATAGCCGACGCCGAGTTGCGCGATCCGGTGCGACGGCATGTTGATGACCTCGCGCCCGTTGAGCATGATCGAACCCGTGCGGCGACCGGTCAGGCCGAGGATGGCGCGCAGCGTCGTGGTGCGCCCCGCGCCATTGCGGCCCAGGAGCGAAATGCATTCGCCGCGCCGCACGGTGAAATCCATGCCGTGCAGCACGTGCGACTCGCCGTAGAAGGCGTGCAAATCGGAAACGCGGAGATACTCGGCGGACGTCATGTCAGTGACCCGCGGGCGAAGCCAGTGCGTCCACTTCGGTACCCATATACGCTTCTATCACCAACGGATTGCCCGCAACCTCGGCGTAAGGGCCTTCAGCCAGCACCGAGCCACGCGCGAGCACGGTCAGGGTATCGGAAATGCCGGCCACCACCTTCATGTTGTGTTCGACCATGAGGATGGTGCGGTTGGCCGAGACCTGCTTGATCAATTGCATGACCCGATCGACGTCTTCGTGTCCCATGCCCTGGGTCGGCTCGTCGAGCAGCATCAGTTCGGGGTCGAGCGCCAGCGTGGTGGCGATTTCCAGGGCACGCTTGCGGCCGTAGGGCATTTCCACCGTGACCATGTCGGCGTAGCCCTCCAGGCCGACCGACGTCAGCAGTTCCATGGCCCGGTCGTCAAGCCGATCAAGGCTGCGCTCGGACTTCCAGAAATGAAAGCTGGTCCCGAGCTTGCGCTGCAAGGCAATGCGAACATTCTCCAACACGGTGAGATGGGGAAAAACCGCCGAAATCTGGAACGAGCGCACGATGCCGCGACGAGCAATCTTCTCCGGAGCTTCGCGGGTGATGTCGATGCCATTGAAGCGAATCTCGCCCCGCGTCGGTTCGAGGAACTTGGTCAGCAGGTTGAAGCAGGTGGTCTTGCCGGCACCGTTGGGACCGATCAGCGCGTGGATATGTCCGCGCCTGACCTTCAGGTCCACGCCATTCACAGCGACGAAACCACGGAACTCCTTGACGAGACCCGCGGTCTCGAGAATGCAATCTTCGGCCATCAAGCTCTTTTCGGTTTGGCGGGACACTGAATCAGCGGCCCGGTCTCTGTTGCGGATGATTATGCTTTGCACCTCGACATTTCACAAGCTCGGGGATGAAATCCGCGGCATACTCGCCGTATCACCGGCGCCGACTCACGCAAGGCGCTCAGCGGCCCTTCCACTCCGGCTTGCGTTTCTGGATGAAGGCATCGATTCCTTCCGCCGCGTCGGCGGCCATCATGTTGCAGGCCATGGTTTCCGAGGCGAGCTGGTAAGCCCCGTCGAGCCCCATTTCGAGCTGCTTGTAGAACATCTGCTTCCCCATCGCCACGGCGACCGCTGACTTCGCGCAGATCGAGTCGGTGAGCTTCTTCACTTCCGCGTCCAGTTGCTCCAACGGCACCACGCGATTGACCAGGCCGCGCCGCTGCGCCTCGGCGGCATCAATGAAATCGCCCGTCAGCAGCATTTCCAGGGCCTGCTTGCGGCCCATGGCACGCCCCAGCGCCACCGATGGCGTGGAGCAGAAGAGGCCGAGATTGACGCCTGACACCGCGAATTTAGCCGTGTCGGCAGCCACCGCCAGATCGCACATGGCGACCAGTTGGCAACCGGCGGCGGTGGCAATGCCGTGGATCCTGGCGATCACCGGCTGCGGCATCCCGGTGATGGTCATCATTACCTTGCCGCACTGCTTGAACAACTTCCGCATGTAGGCCTTGCTGTGGTTGGCGCGCATTTGCTTGAGGTCGTGGCCGGCGCAGAATGCCTTGCCGGCGCCGGCGACGACCACGGCACGCACCGCGGCGTCCGAACCGATAGCATCGAGCGCCGCCTGCAGGTCGGTCAGCATCTCCTCGGAGAGCGAATTGAACTGCCCCGGGCGATTGAGCGTCAGCGTGGCGACGCCGTCGCTGAATTCGCGCATCAGGATGGGTACCGCGTTCTCGGGTGCGTTCATGGTTTCTC
Organism: Rhodocyclales bacterium; assembly: GCA_021413665.1. GTDB lineage: Bacteria > Pseudomonadota > Gammaproteobacteria > Burkholderiales > Rhodocyclaceae > Sulfuritalea. The sequence continues at coordinate 21,206 of JAIOPW010000317.1, forward strand.
TCCTTGCGTTCGAGCGACAGGTGGATTCATTTTGCCGCAGCCTGGCCCGACAGTACCAGCTTGCGCTCGCCCCTGGCATACAGGGGCAGTTCGGCCACGTCCGCCCAGGGGATGGCGAAACGGCGATAGTCGGGCGCCAGGACCAGCCCCGACTGGCCACTGGAATGCATCGCACGCGACGCGGCGGGATCGCCCAGGTCGTAGATGGCGCGCAGGCTCGCGGCGTGCTCGTTGAGGTAGGGCTCGTCGCCCTTCAGGTGATAGCGGGCAACGTTCACGGTGTAGTTGTCGCCGCCGCTGGCGACGCGCAGTTCAAACATGGGCGCCAGCGCCCTGACCCGCGAAAACGGACGATGTTCCGATCGCGCCTGGTGCAGCGTGCCCCATTGCCATTTCGCCGGGTCCGGGCCCAGCTTCTGCCGCAGCTCGTCCAGCGCGCGGTCCAGAGAGCGATCGACCAGTACCGCGCAGGTCTCGGCCACCGGGGTGGTCTTGTCGTCGCACCACCAGGCATCGTTTCGTTCGAGGACCCCTTCCAGCGCCGCACGGAAATCGCTGCGGCCAACCTGACGCAGGTAGCTCTCCTCGCCACCCATTTCATCGACGAACACAGCCCGTGTCAGCTCCCGCGCCCAGGCGGCGAAAATCAGCGGCGCCGCATCGGCGGCACGCATCTCGCCATTGAACCCCGCCAGCCGTTCCATGGCAGCGGCCCCCAGTGCGTGGGTCGGCTTGGCGTTTCGCAACCAGGGCAGCAGGCGCTGCGCCGCCGGCGACACGATGTCAGCCTGGATCAGGCGCAGGCTTTCATGGTCATGCCTTTTCTTCGCCCGCAGCAGGGTTTCGATGCGGTGCTGGCGATAGGGCAGCGCCCATTCGCCGGCAATGTAATGCGGGTAGTCGGGGCCGTGGATGCGCTGGTTGGCGGTGGCGATCCAGCCTCGCGGCGGATCGACCTCGCGTGGCGTTTTCGCCCGGTCGAGAAAACCGGTCCAGTCGTAGCGCGCTTCCCACCCTGGCGCCGGCGCCATGCCGCGCAGGTCGTTATCGGGACCACGCAGCGGAACGCGGCCGGCGGCAATGAAGCCGATGCTGCCGGCGGTATCGGCTACCACCATGTTCTGCATCGGCGCCACGTACTTTTCCGCCGCCTTGATGAATTCCGCAACCGACCCGGCGATGTTGATGCCGAGGCCAGCATCGATGCTGGT
>JAIOPW010000361.1 GCA_021413665.1 Rhodocyclales bacterium
CCTCTCCAGCGCCGGTATCGAAGCCCGTCGCCGTGCCGTCAGCGCCGACTCTTGCCACGCCGGCTGACGCGTCCAGCCCGGTTCGTGTCGCCGCCAAGGCGCAGGCTGACGACGACGAAGCGGGCCCTATCGTCCAGAAAACTTCAGCCCCGATCCGGCGCCAGAGCACCGCACCGGCCGCAAGCGCCGATCCGGATAGCCTGGTTCGCGTGACCAAGGCACCGCTGAAAGTGAATCCGGCCCTGCTCCGCGGCTACGACGCCTTCAACCGCGGAGATCTGGCCTTGGCGCAACTCGAATACGAACGCGCGCAGAAGTCGGACCCGCGAAATACGGATGTACTGCATGGGCTCGCCGCCATTGCGACGCGCCAGGGTCGCCTCGATCAAGCCGAGTGGCTGTATCGACAGATTACGGAAGCGGACCCGCAGGATACGGTGGCCATGGCCGCCCTGATCAACACCCGCGGACAAATCGATCCGGGCGCGGCCGAAAGCCGGTTGAAGACCCTTTCCGCGGCACAGCCCGAACTTGCGGCACCGCATTTCTCGCTGGGCAATCTTTACGCAACTCACGGCCGCTGGAACGACGCGCAGCAGGCCTATTTTCGCGCCTATACCGCCGAACCGGACAATCCCGACATCCTCTACAACCTCGCGATCAGTCTCGAACACTTGCGCCAAAACAAGCTTGCCGCGCAGTACTACAGCCAGGCTCTCACCGCCGCACAAAGCAAGCCGGCCGGATTCGACAAAGCCCGCGCTGCGGCAAGGCTGGCCGTACTGCAGCGCTGAACGAGTTCCGCTTTCGACACAACGCCCGCCGCCGCGAACGAGTCGTACTCCATTGCGCTCGGTTTTGTTTTCAGCCACCGCGCTTGACGTTGATAATGCCCACGTTCGCCTCCACTGAAACTTCGTTTTCTACGCGACAAGGCTTGCCCTTGCAGGCAGATGCGGGATAATGATGCTCGTATGAATTCACCAGCCAGCCGCCGCCCCATTGGCCAGATCCTGATCACGCAAGGCGTGATCAGCGAGGACCAGCTTCGCATCGCGCTGCTGGAGCAGATGAAATCCAACCAGCCCGTCGGCAAGCTGCTGGTCTCGTTGGGTTTCGTCTCCGAAGCCACGTTGCGCGACGCGCTGGGCGAATCGCTCGGACAGAAAGCGGTCGACCTGGCAAATTCGATCATCGATGCCGAGGCGCTGCGCCTCGTGCCGCGCGACCTGGCCAAGCGCCACATGTTCCTCGCGCTGAGTTACACGCAGTCCGAGCAGCGGATGCGAATCGCCATTGCCGACCCCAACGACATCGTCGCGCTGGACAAGCTGCGCACGCTGATCCATCCGGAACTGGTGATCGAAACCCTGCTTGCCGGCGAATCGGAAATCGCCCGCGCCATCGACCAGTATTACGGCCACGAGCTTTCGATCGACGGCATCCTGCACGAAATCGAAACCGGCGAAATAGACTATCGCAGCCTGTCGGCATCGCTCGACGAATACAGCCAACCGGTGGTTCGCCTGGTCGACGCGCTGCTCACCGATGCCGTCAAGCGCGATGCCTCCGACGTGCACTTCGAGCCGGAAGCCAGTTTCCTGCGCATCCGCTACCGAATCGACGGTATCCTGCGGCAAATCCGCGCCCTGCACAAATCCTACTGGGCCGCGATGGCGGTGCGCATCAAGGTGATCAGCGGCATGAACATTGCCGAGACCCGCGCGCCGCAGGACGGCCGCATTTCGCTCAACATCAGCGGCCACGCGGTCGACTTCCGCGTCGCCTCGCAGCCCACCATCCACGGCGAAAACATCGTCCTGCGCATCCTCGACCGGCAGAAGGGCATCGTGCCGCTCGACCGACTGGGACTCGACGACCACCAGATGGGCCTGATGAAGCTGATGGTGGCACGGCCTGAAGGCATCATCCTGGTCACCGGCCCCACCGGCAGCGGCAAGACCACCACGCTCTACTCGGTACTCAACCACATCAACGAAGAGGGCGTGAACATCATGACCCTCGAAGATCCGGTCGAGTATCCGATGGCGATGATCCGCCAGACCTCGGTTGCGGAATCGGCCAAGCTGGATTTCGCCAACGGCATCCGCTCCATGATGCGCCAGGACCCGGACATCATCCTGGTCGGTGAAATCCGCGACGCCGATACGGCGGAAATGGCCTTCCGCGCCGCCATGACCGGCCATCAAGTGTATTCGACGCTGCACACCAACTCGGCGCTGGGGGCCATCCCGCGCCTGCTCGACATCGGCGTGCTGCCCGACATCATGGCGGGCAACATCATCGGCATCATCGCCCAGCGTCTGGTGCGCCGCCTGTGCACCCACTGCCGCAAGCCCTACCCGGCCGAAGCCCACGAATGCAAGCTGATGGGTGTCGTCAGCGGCCAGCCGGCCCCGATTCTTTATCGCGCCGCCGGCTGCGACCATTGCGAATATCAGGGCTATCGGGGTCGCATTTCCATTCTGGAGATGCTGCGCATGGACAACGACCTCGACGATCTCATCAGCCGCCGCGCGACGCAGCGCGAAATCCGCAACATGGCGCTCGAAAAAGGCTTCCGTGCCTTGTCGGAAGACGGCTTGCGCCGCGTGCTCGACGGCTCCACCTCAATCGAAGAAGTCGGTCGCGTGATCGACCTGACCGAACGGATGTAGCCGGCCAGCGGCGCACCCCTGACGACGACATATGGCCCTCTACGCCTACAAAGCGATGAACCTCAACGGCAGGACCGTGATGGGTCGCCTCGAAGCCATCAACCTGATCGACCTCGAAATGCGCCTGAAGCGCATGGACCTCGATTTCATCAATGGCGACACCGTCAAGCAGGGCGGGCTCATCAACCGTGCCGGGATCACCCGCCCGGAGCTGATCAATTTCTGCTTTCACCTCGAGCAGCTTGCACGCGCCGGCGTTTCACTGATCGAAAGCCTCACTGACCTGCGCGACAGCATCGAAAATCCCCGCTTCCGGGAAATCATAGCCGGCATGGTGGAAAGCATCGAGGGCGGCAAGACACTCTCGCAGGCGCTGGCGGAGCATCCGCAGACATTCGACGAAGTGATGGTCAGCCTGATTCGCGCCGGCGAGGAAACGGGTTCACTGCCACAGGTGCTCAACAACCTGCTGGAATCGCTCAAGTGGCAGGACGAACTCGCCGCGCACACCAAGAAACTCATCATGTATCCGGCCTTCCTCGGCACGGTGGTGGTCGCCATCACCATGTTCATGATGATCTATCTGGTGCCGAAGATGGCCGGCTTCATCCGCAACATGGGGCAGGAACTGCCCACCCAGACCAAGATACTGATCGCCACTTCCGAGTTCTTCGTCAATTACTGGTACGTCGTGGTCGGTCTGCCGATCATTCTTGCGGCGGTGATTGCGTTTCTGGTGAACAGCAGCAAGGCGGCGCGCTACCGCTTCGACGACGACAAGCTGCGCCTGCCGTATATTGGCGAGATCCTGCGCAAGATCATCCTGTCGCGCTTCGCTTCGGTATTCGCCATGATGTACTCTTCCGGCATCACGATCCTGGACTCGATCAAGGCCACCGAAGATGTCGTCGGCAACCTGGTAATCAAGGAGGGCCTGGAACAGGTCGGCGAACTCATCGCCGAGGGCCAGAACGTGACGGCCGCCTTCCAGACCACCGGAATGTTTCCGCCGCTGGTGCTGCGCATGTTGCGGGTCGGCGAGAATACCGGCGCGCTCGATACCGCGCTGGCCAATGTCAGTTACTTCTACAATCGTGATGTACGGGAATCGATCGAGAAAGTACAGTCCATGATCGAGCCGGTCATGACCGTAACCATCGGCCTGCTGCTGGGCTGGATCATGATGGCCGTACTGGGTCCGATCTACGACATCATTACCAAGATGAAAACCTGATGGCCGCCAAGCGCATTCTCCTTCTCGATGGTCCTGTCCTTACGGCACACCACTGGAGTGCCGGTCGCATAAAATTCGAGGGCGAATTCAGTCACGAGCCGGTGGGCCTGGAAGCCCTGGCGGCGTATCTGCGGAAGCATCGGTCCAGCCTGTTCTTCGTGCTCGCCGACGTCGCCGAAGAGGGCTTCCAGCTTGAGGACCTGCCCTATGTTCAGGGCGGAGATCGCACCGCGCTGCTGCAGCGCCGCCTCAGCCAGTATTTCTACAACACCCCGCTGTCGGTCGGTATCTCGCTCGGGCGCGCCAAGGAAGGGCGGCGCGACGAAAAACTGCTGTTCGCCGCGCTGACGCGGGTCGAGACCTTCACCCCATGGCTGGAAACACTGCGCGAGACGGAAGCCATTCTTGCCGGCGTCTATTCGGTGCCGCTGGTGCTGGCGGGGTTTGCTCCGCAGTTGTTGAGCGAAAGCGGACCGGTGCTGTTGGTCACCCTGACCCGCGGCGGGGTGCGACAAACCTTCTTCGACAAGGGCAAGCTGCATTTCTCCCGCCTCTCGCAGCTTGCAACGCGCGGCCTGGATGAAATCGGCCGCACCTGCGCCACCGACTCGGCCAAGATATTTCAATATCTCGTCGCCCAGCGCCAGGTTCCGCGTGGCG
>JAIOPW010000033.1 GCA_021413665.1 Rhodocyclales bacterium
GCCGGAGATCTGGCGCGACACGAATGGTCGCGTCACGCACTTCGTTTCCAGCATGGGCACCACCGGCACCATCATGGGCTGCTCGCGCTACTTCAAGGAACAGAATCCGGCAATCCGCATCATCGGCTGCCAGCCCGAGGAGGGCGCGCAGATTCCCGGCATACGCAAATGGCCGGAAGCCTACCTGCCGAAAATCTACGATGGCTCGCGGGTCGACCAGGTCGAAAGCGTGGGCCAGGGGCAGGCCGAGGAAATGACGAGAAGGCTGTCGCGCGAGGAGGGCATCTTCGCCGGTATTTCCTCGGGTGGCGCACTGGTTGTCGCCTTGCGCATCGCCAGCCGGGTCGAGAACGCGGTGATCGTCAGCATCGTCTGCGACCGAGGCGACCGCTATCTTTCGACCGGGGTCTTCCCGGCCTGAACCGCCGCGCCGCGCGAGCCGGCGTCAATCCGGCAGCGCAATCTTTCCGTCGGTGCTGAACTGGTAGTCGCGGAATATGTGTTCCGCCGACAGCAGCCGATAGCTGCCGTCGTCATTGCGCCGCGTGGTGTCCTTCAACCGATAGGTGTATTGGCCGCAAGTCCAGATCTCGAAGTTGCGCATGTGGGTGCACAGACAGGTCTTGTCCAGCACCTTGACCTTCTTCGCCTCCGGATGCAACGCCACTTCGCGGTTGTAGGCCTCGATGTACTGGCAACTGCCGCTGGAGTCGAGCAGGTAGCCATACGCCTCGCAATTGGGGCGGATGCCGTCGCCGATGCCGGGGCTGTTCTTCAGCATGCGCATGGGATAGCCGGTGGGTGAAATGGTGTTTACCTCGATATCGGACTCGCCGGCTTTGAGGTATTCCTGTTGCACGTCTTCCGGCAGGCCGCACTCGTTGGCGATGGTGAAGCGCGTCGCCACCTGAACAGCGGACGCGCCTGTCTCAAGGAAGGCGACGGCGTCGGCGCCGGTGAAAATGCCGCCGGCGGGAATCAGCGGAATGTCGAGTTGTTCGGCCTTCATCCATTCGCGAATCTCGACGACGATGGTGGCCAGGTCGAACTTCGCCCAATCCATGCCGAAGCCCAGGTGCCCGCCGGCGAGCGGGCCTTCGATCACGACGTAGTCGGGCAGGCGTCCGGTGCGCGCGCTCTTCTTGAGGAAGAGCTGCAACGCGCGCAGCGACGAGACGATGATGCCCAGCCTGGCATCGCGGAAACGCGGATGGTCTTCCATCAGGCCGAAAGAGCCGAGATGCAGGCCGGCCGCCAGCGTGATGCCGTCGATGCCGCCGTCGAGCGCGGCCTTGAGGCGGGCGCGCAGGGTTTCCCTGGGCGCGTTCATGGTCAGCTTTTCCATGCAGTTGATGAACACCAGACCGTCGCCGCGCTTGGCTTCCATGGTGCGTCCGACGTGAAGCGCGGTCGCCTCGACCAGCAGGCCGAGGTCGAACTGGACCACGGCCTTTTCCGTGTTGGCGACGTTGAACTTGTACTGCTTGAGCTTGTTCTTGACGTACTTGGTATTGAAGCGCCGGTCGGAAACGGTCGGCACCATCGCGTCGGAGATGTGCCCGACACCCCCCAGGCGCGCGGCTTCCAGAGCCAGTTCGGCGGTCGAGATGTCGACACCCATGCCGCCGACCATAATCGGCACCAGTTCCTTCTTGCCCAGCCGCAGGCGAAAATCATCGACGCGCTTCATTACGGGTTTCCGTTTAAAACAGCCCGACATTATCGCCTGTTGCCGGGCGGTTCCGGGACTGTTTTTTTGGAAAATCTTCCCGCTTCAAGCCATCAACCGCAGCAGGGCCTCTCCGTAGCGATCCGCCTTGGCCTGGCCGATTCCCGGAATGCCGAGCAAATCGTCGAGGCTTGCAGGACGTCGTGTCGCGAGTTCGCGCAGCGTCTTGTCGTGGAGGATCACGTAGGCGGGCACGCCTTGTTCCCGCGCCAGGCCGGCACGCCAGGCACGCAGCGCGTCGAACAGCGGCGAATCGGTTGCCGCGAGGGGCGTCCCCGCATCGGATCGCCGTCCCGCCGGCGCCGACTTTCGGCCTCGGACGCGCTTGACCTGCTGGCGCAGCATCAGCGCGGCCTCGCCTTTGAGTACCGGTCGCGCGGCATCGGTCAGGCGCAGTGCGCCGTACGCCTGGGCATCGGCGTGCAGTAGGCCGGCGGCGAGCAACTGGCGAAACACCGAACGCCAGCCGGCGTCATCGAGATCGGCACCGGCACCGAAGGTCGGCAGGCTGTCATGGCCGAATTGCTCGACTTTTTCCGTGGCCTTGCCGCGCAGGATGTCGACCAGATGGCCGGCGCCGAAGCGCTGGCCGGTACGCAGTGCCGCCGACATGGCTTTTTGCGCCGCGATCGTGCCGTCCCACAATTGCGGTGGTTCGAGGCACGTGTCGCAGTTGCCGCAGGCGCCGGCTTCCTCGCTGAAGTATTTCAGCAGCAGGGCACGGCGGCAGCCGACGGTTTCGCACCACGCCAGCAGGGCGTCGAGCTTGCCGCGCTCGACGCGCTTCTGTTCATCGCCGGCGATCGATTCGTCGATGCGCATGCGATGGATCACCACGTCGTTGAGGCCATAGGTCATCCAGGCTTCGGCCGCTTCGCCGTCGCGGCCG
>JAIOPW010000421.1 GCA_021413665.1 Rhodocyclales bacterium
GTCAGTCCGTCGGCCACCTCGAAGTCCTGCACCCGTTTCCTGAGTTTTTCGAGTTGTTCCGTCAGCGTTCGATGTTCCTCGACATGGGCTTCCGTGTCGGGAAAGGACAGCAGCCGCATCAGGCTTTCTTCCACCGCAAAATGGATCCGGGTCTGAATCAGCAACTCCGCGAGGATCGCGTCCGCCGCGAAGCCATAGCGTTTGTCGGTCGATTGCCTCAGGCGTTCCAGCAGCGTTTGGAGCTGGCGGTGCTGGGAGTCGATTTCGGCGATGCCGATATCGAGCGCAATGGGTATTTCGTGAAGCACGTTCCTGGTCACAATCGGGCTGCCCCATCATTCCGAAAAATTGATCTTATCACCCGGCGGACAGAGGTCATCCGCCGCGACGGTGCTTGAGGCCGGACGGGAACGGGATTTCAGGAATGCAGTGCGGCCATTCAGGCCGGGCGCTTCGACGGCGCTCCGGTTTGTCCGTGGCGTTGCCGATACTCGCGCGGGCCGCTTCCGGTCCATGCGGTGAAGGCGCGATAGAAAGCCGCAGCATCGGCAAATCCAAGGTCGGCGCCGATGCGACTCAAAGGACGCGCGGTCTTGGTCAGCCAGTCGGTGGCGAGGTCGCGGCGCAGGCCGTCCTTGATGGCGCGGAAACTGGTGCCTTCATCTTCCAGGCGGCGATGCAGGGTGCGCGGCGAGAGGAAAAGGCGGCGGGCCAGCGCCGGCAGTTGGAGGTGTTCGGGCAAGGCGGCGCGCAGGTGCTCGCGCACACGCAGGCTGAGGGCGCGGTCGCGGCGGTAAAGGGTGGTGATGCTGGCCGGCGCATCGACCAGGAACTGTCTCAAGGCCGCCTCGTCACGGCGCACCGGCAGGGCCAGCCATTCGGCGGGAAAGCGCGCTTCGAGGCGCGGTGCGTCGAAGGTGTAGCGCGGGGCGAAGACCAGCTCGTAGTCGGCCGCATGCAGCGGCGGCGGGTAGGGGAAGGACGCCTCGTCGAGCGGCAGCGGATGGGCAACCAGCCAGGCGGCAAGGCCGTGGATCATGCGCAGCAGCCATTCGTAGGCAAAGACGCGGCCGGCGGCACTTACGGGGAGGGTCTGTTCCTCGCCGATGACGATGACGGCGGCGCGTCCGCTGCGCTGCACTTCCACATCGAGGTCGTCGAGCACGACATGGAGGAAGCGCGCAATGCGCTCCAGCGCCTGTTCCAGCGTCGCGGCCGAGAGCGCGGCGCGGCAGAGGAACTCGAAACTGCCGCGGCGCAGCGGGCGTGAAAACAGGGCGAAGCCTTCGTCGTCGAGGCT
>JAIOPW010000422.1 GCA_021413665.1 Rhodocyclales bacterium
GTGGTTCGGCGGCGCCATCCAGGTCGCCGGCGAGGTCCGCGCGCGCAAGGCCTCGCGCCATGCCACCTCGGACTGGATGGAACTCGAAAAGCAGCGCGGCATCTCGGTCACCAGCTCGGTGATGCAGTTCCCCTACCGCGAGTGCATGGTCAACCTGCTCGACACGCCGGGCCACGAGGACTTTTCCGAAGACACCTACCGCACCCTGACCGCCGTCGACTCGGCGGTGATGGTGATCGACTCGGTGAACGGCGTCGAGGCGCAGACCATCAAGCTGCTCAACGTCTGCCGCCTGCGCGATACGCCCATCCTGACCTTCATCAACAAACTCGACCGCGAAGGCCGGCCGCCGATCGAACTGCTCGACGAAATCGAATCCGTACTCGACATTCAGTGCGCGCCGATGACCTGGCCGATCAGCATGGGCAAGCGCTTTCGCGGCGTCTATCACCTCTACGACGACAGCATCAACTTCTTCGACCCGCAGGCGGAGAAGGGCACGGCCGAAGTCATCAAGGGGCTGCACAACCCGCGCCTCGACGAACTGATCCCCGACCAGGCCGAAGAACTGCGCATGGAAGTCGAGCTGGTGCGCGGCGCGTCGCACGCCTTCGATCGCGAGGCGTATCTGGCCGGCAAGCAGACGCCGGTGTTCTTCGGCTCGGCGATCAACAACTTCGGCGTGCAATCCTTGCTCGACGCCGTGGTCGACCTCTCGCCGCCGCCGCAGCCGCGCGCCACCGAAACCCGGGAGGTGCAACCGGGCGAGCCGAAGTTCACCGGCTTCGTCTTCAAGATCCAGGCCAACATGGACCCCAAGCACCGCGACCGTATCGCCTTCGTGCGCGTCTGCTCCGGCAAGTTCGAGCGCGGCATCAAGCTGCGGCAGCGCTCGACCGGCAAGACCCTGGCCGTGAACAACGCCATCACCTTCATGGCCCAGGACCGCAACACCACGGATGAGGCCTGGCCCGGCGACATCCTCGGCATCCCCAACCACGGCACGGTGCTGCTCGGCGACGCCTTCAGCGAAGGCGAAGACCTCAAGTTCACCGGCATCCCCTGCTTTGCGCCGGAACACTTCCGCCGCGCCCAGATCCGCAATCCGCTGAAGATGAAGCAGTTGCAGAAAGGCCTGCAACAGCTTGCCGAGGAAGGCGCGACCCAGCTGTTCAAGCCGATCCACAGCAACGACCTGATCCTAGGTGCGGTCGGCACGCTGCAGTTCGACGTGGTTGCCCACCGCCTCGAATTCGAATACGGCGTCGATGTCATGTTCGAGCCCTACCCCGTCGCCACGGCGCGCTGGCTGCGCGGCGACGACCTGGCGATCCGCGCCCTGGCAGATAAGTCAGGCGTCAATGTGGCGCTGGACGGCGCCGGCGATTACGTCTACCTCGCACCCAACCGCGTCAATCTCTCGATGACGCAGGAGCGCCATCCGGAAGTGAGCTTTCTCGAAACACGCGAGATTCACTAGGTCCCGGCGATCCCGGTCCCGGAGTCCCGGTCACAAGCATCGGACCGGGTTGCGATCACGCCACCTTGCCGGCCTGCCGCAGGAATCGCTCAAAGCCTTCCAGCGGCAGCGGCCGGCTGAAGAAATATCCCTGGTAGGCATGGCATCCCGAACTCGCCAGGAAGTCCCGCTGCGCCGCTGTTTCGACGCCCTCGGCGATCACGCCAAGTCCCAGGCTCTGCGCCAGGGCCACCACGGTTCTTGCAATTGCAGCGTCGTTCGGGTCAACCAGCACGTCGCGTACGAATGACTGGTCGATCTTCAACTGGTCCAGCGGCAGGCGCTTCAGGTAGGACAGCGACGAGTAGCCGGTACCGAAGTCGTCCAGTGCGAAGCTCACTCCGTGCCCCCTCAGCGCAAACATCTTTTCGATGATCTCCTGC
>JAIOPW010000423.1 GCA_021413665.1 Rhodocyclales bacterium
GAATTCCTCGTAGATCACGTCGTCCATGCGCGAACCGGTTTCGATCAGCGCGGTGGCGATGATGGTCAGCGAGCCACCTTCCTCGACATTGCGCGCGGCACCGAAGAAGCGTTTGGGTTTTTGCAGGGCGTTGGCGTCCACACCGCCGGTCAGCACCTTGCCCGAGGCCGGTTGCACCGTGTTGTAGGCGCGGGCGAGGCGGGTGATGGAGTCAAGCAGGATGACCACGTCGCGCTTGTGCTCGACCAGGCGCTTGGCCTTCTCGATCACCATTTCCGCGACCTGGACGTGGCGCGTGGCCGGTTCGTCGAAGGTCGAGGCGATGACCTCGCCCTTGACGGTGCGGGTCATTTCCGTGACTTCCTCGGGACGTTCGTCGATCAGCAGGACGATCAGCGTGACGTCGGGATGGGTGGTGGTGATGGCGTGGGCGACATGTTGCATCAGCACGGTCTTGCCGGCCTTGGGCGGCGATACGATGAGGCCGCGCTGGCCCTTGCCGATCGGCGCGATCATGTCGATCACGCGGCTGGTTATGTTCTCCTCGCTACGGGTTTCCCGTTCCAGCAGCATGTGCTCGGTCGGGTGCAGCGGGGTGAGGTTTTCGAACAGGATCTTGTGCTTGGAGGCCTCCGGCGATTCGCCATTGACGCGATCGACCTTGACCAGGGCGAAATAGCGCTCGCCTTCCTTGGGTGAGCGGATTTCGCCTTCGATGGTGTCGCCGGAACGCAGGTTGAAGCGGCGCACCTGGCTCGGACTGATGTAGATGTCGTCGGTGCTGGCGAGGTAGGACTCCTCGGGCGCGCGCAGGAAGCCGAAGCCGTCGGGCAGGATTTCGAGGACGCCGTCGCCGAAGATGGTTTCGCCCTTCTTGCCCTGGTTCTTCAGCAGGGCGTAGATCAGCTCCTGCTTGCGCAGCCGGTTGGCGCCTTCGATGTTGTTGGCGGCCGCCATCTCCAGCAGTTGGCTGACGTGATGGGCTTTGAGCTCGGATAGGTGCATGGACTACCTGCGTGGAAATCCCGGCGGGAAGCGCGGGAACAGGGAAACGTAGGGATGAATTCAGGAAGGAATTCGATCAGGAAGGAAACCGGATCGGCGCCATGTGGGCGTGGGCGCCAGTGCTGCTCTTCGGCGGCCCGGAATCAGGTTCCGAGCCGCAATGTAACGGGATCAGAGATTGCTGTCAATGAAAGCGGTGAGCTGCGATTTCGACAGGGCGCCGACTTTCTGCGCTTCGACGGAGCCGCCCTTGAACAAAAGCAGGGTCGGGATGCCGCGGATGCCGAATTCGCCCGGCACCTTGGGGTTGTCGTCGATGTTCAGCTTGGCCACGCGCAGCTTGCCCGCATAGTCCTTGGCCACCTCGTCGAGAATGGGGGCAATCATCTTGCAGGGGCCGCACCACTCGGCCCAGAAGTCGACCAGGGTCGGGGTCGCGGAGTCGAGCACTTCGGCTTTGAAAGTGCTGTCGGTAACGTGGTGAATGTGTTCGCTCATGGAATCCTCAGGGGGTTTTGCGTTCCGCTTGCCGCGTCTGCGGCCGGGTGGCGCGATGAATTGCAGCGACTCGAGCGCTGGCGTGGATCAATGCTAGCAAAAAAAACCCTTCATGGCGAACGCTGCCTTGCACCGATGGCTCGCGGCGATGGTACATTGTTCGGCAAAACCGGAGCGAAATCATGACCTACGTCGTCACAGAATCCTGCATCAAGTGCAAATACACGGATTGCGTGGATGTTTGCCCCGTCGATTGTTTCCATGAGGGCCCCAACTTCCTGGTGATCGATCCGGAAGAATGCATCGATTGCACGCTGTGCGTCGCGGAGTGTCCGGCGGAGGCGATTTTCGCCGAGGACGATGTACCGACGGGACAGGAGCATTTCATCGCGCTCAACGCCGAGTTGACGAAAACCTGGCCGGTGATCATCGAGCGCAAGGAGCCGCCGTCCGATGCCGACGAATGGCTGAAGAAGCCGGACAAGCTGCCGCTGCTGGAGCGCTGAGGCGGGCCCCGGAGCAAAGCGCGATCGGCCTTGCAAGGCATCGTTCGCCTGATTGAATGATCTCCCGCAAGTACCATTACCTGATTGCACTTGCGCGCGAAAAGCACTTTGGCCGCGCGGCGGCGGCCTGCCATGTCTCGCCGTCGACACTTTCCGCCGCGATCCGCGACCTGGAAACCGAACTCGGCGTCGCCGTGGTCGAACGCGGCAAGCAGTTCGCCGGCCTGACGCCGGAAGGGCGCAGTGTCGTCGAATACGCCCAGCGCATGGCGGCCAGCGCGGAAAGCCTGAAGCAGGAGCTGGCCACGCTGCGCGACGGGCTCACCGGACGCTTGCGACTGGGCGTGATACCGACGGCCCTTACGGTCGTCGCCGCGCTTACCGCGTCGTTTGCCCGGCGCCATTCGCTGGTCACCGCGGAGGTACTCTCGCTTGCGACTGACGAGATTCTGGCCCGTTTGCGGAACTTCGAACTTGATGCCGGAATCGTCTACGTGGAATCGGCGCGGGCCGCCGGTTTCAGCGTTGTCCCCGTCTGGCGCGAGCGCCATGTATTGCTGACTGGTGCCGACGGTCGGTTTGCCGGTCGCGAGACGATTAGCTGGGCCGAGGCGGCAACCGTTCCCCTGTGCCTGCTGACACCCGACATGCAGAACCGCAAGACCATCGATGCCGTGTTCGCAAAAGTCGGCGCCGGCGTCACGGCGATGCTGGAAACCAATTCGATTGTCAGCATCCTCGCCCACGTGGGTTCCGGTCACTGGTCGTCAATCGTGCCGCGCAGTGTGCTGGAGCAGGTCGGCACGCCGCCCGGAGTCATTGCCATCGAACTGGTCGAGCCTTCGGTTGATTGGGCCACCGGCCTCGTCACCCTGGCGCGCGAGCCGCAAGCGCCGATGGTGGCGGCACTGATCGCGGAGGCAAAGGCATTGGCGGAGTCGTTCGAGAAACCTGCATAGACCTTCGGATTTTCCCGCTTCCCCTTTTGGTGCAACGGAGTTACAAAGCAGCATGGAAAACCTTGGCACCGTCTTGCGTATCGTCGCTGCGAAACAAACCCTGCCCGGCGCCCTGCTGCCGATTCTGCATGAGATCCAGGACGAGCTTGGCTACATCCCGCCCGAGTCCGTGCCCCTGATAGCGAAGGAACTCAACCTCTCGCGCGCCGAAGTGCATGGCGTCATCACCTACTACCACCATTTTCGCCAGACACCCCCGGGCCGCCACGTGGTCCGCGTCTGCTGCGCCGAGGCCTGCCAGGCGGTCGGTGGCGAAGCGCTGGCGGAGCACGCCAGGGCGCGACTGGAGGGCAGCGACCTGACCTTGGAGCCGGCGTATTGCCTTGGCTTGTGCGCCATCGGCCCGGCGCTGCAGATCGACGAGACGAGGCTGCATGCCCGCGTCACGCCTGAAAATTTCGACGCGCTGATGGATGCCTTGGAGGCGGACCAATGAGCGTCACGGTCTACGTTCCCGGCGATGCCGCCGCCCTGGCCCTGGGTGCCGACTCTGTGGCGGCCGCCATCACCGCCGAAGCGGCCAAGCGTGGAATCGACATCAGGCTCGTGCGCAACGGTTCGCGTGGCATGCTCTGGCTCGAGCCATTGGTCGAAGTGGCTACCCCACGGGGCCGCATTGCCTATGGCCCCGTGGCTGCCTCCGACGTGCGCAGCCTGTTCGCCGCCGGATGCCTGAGCGGCGGTGCCCACCCGCTGCATCTGGGTGCTACAGACGAAATGCCCTGGCTCAAGCGCCAGCAACGCCTCGCCTGCCGGCGCATCGGCGTGGTCGATCCACGCTCGCTCGACGACTACCTGGCTCATGGCGGTGGCGCGGGCTTGAGCCTTGCACGCGGCATGACGCCGGCCGGGATAGTGCGTCAGGTGACCGACTCGGGCCTGCGCGGGCGCGGCGGCGCGGCCTTTCCCACCGGCGTCAAGTGGCGGACCGTGCTCGATACCCCGGCGCCACTGAAGTACATTGTCTGCAATGCCGACGAGGGCGATTCGGGCACCTTCTCCGACCGGCTGCTGATGGAGGGCGACCCGTTTCAATTGCTCGAAGGCATGGCCATTGCGGGACTCGCGGTCGGCGCCACGATGGGCTACCTCTACGTCCGCTCCGAATATCCGCACGCCAACGCTGCGCTGAATGCGGCACTCGATGGCGCACGGGACTGGCTCGGAGATTTCAAGATCGAGGTACGCAAGGGTGCCGGCTCCTACGTCTGCGGCGAGGAAACCGCACTGCTCGAAAGCCTGGAGGGCCGGCGCGGCATTGTTCGCGCCAAACCGCCGCTGCCGGCCATCAGCGGCCTTTTCGGTCAGCCGACGGCAATCAACAACGTCATCACCTTTGGCAGCGTGCCGGATATCCTGGCGCGCGGTGCCAGCCACTACCACGAGCTCGGCTGCGGCCGCTCGCGGGGAACACTGCCCTTCCAGTTGGCCGGCAACATCAAATACGGCGGGCTGGTCGAGGTGCCCTTCGGCCTCACGCTGCGTGAGTTGCTCTACGACTTCGGTGGCGGCTCGCGCTCTGGCCGGCCGCTGCGAGCCGTCCAGGTCGGCGGGCCGCTGGGCGCCTACCTGCCCGAATCGCAATTCGATACGCCGCTCGACTACGAGGCCTTTGCCGCGATCGGCGCCGGACTGGGCCACGGCGGCATCGTCGCTTTCGACGACAGCGTGGACATGGCGAAGCAGGCGCGCTACGCGATGAAATTCTGCGCCATCGAGTCCTGCGGCAAGTGCACGCCCTGCCGCATCGGTTCGACGCGTGGTGTGGAAGTCATCGACCGCATCCGCGCCGGACACGGCGGACAGATCGAACTGCTCGAAGACTTGTGCGAGACCATGGTGCTGGGCTCGGCTTGCGCCATGGGCAGCATGACGCCGATTCCAGTGATGTCGGCGCTGCGACACTTCGCGGGAGATTTCAGATGAACGCTCCAATGGAACTGGACTTCGGTACGCCAGGAGTCGGCGCCGGCGACACGGTGCACCTGGAGATCGATGGCATCGCCGTCAGCGT
>JAIOPW010000326.1 GCA_021413665.1 Rhodocyclales bacterium
CAGCGTCAGGTCGACATACTCGCCGCTGCCGAGCTTGACGGTGATCGGCGCCGTGCCATGTTGGGACAACTGTTCCTTGGCCTCGCGGGCGCGCATTTGCAGCAGTCGCGCATCCTGCGGCGAGAGCGGCGCCAGCTTGGCCTGCTCGATGATCCAGCAAAATATTCGATGATCGAAATCATCGCCGCCGAGGGCTGAATCGCCACCGGTGGCCATGACCTCGAACACGCCTTTCGACAGGCGCAGGATCGAGATGTCGAAGGTGCCACCACCGAGATCGAACACCGCATAAATGCCTTCCGCGGAGTTGTCGAGGCCGTAGGCAATTGCCGCGGCCGTGGGTTCATTCAGCAAGCGCAGGACATTCAGGCCGGCCAGGCGCGCCGCATCCTTGGTGGCCTGGCGCTGGGCATCGTCGAAATACGCCGGTACGGTAATCACGGCTCCGGTCAGTTCGCCGCCCAGCGTCGCCTCGGCGCGGTTGCGCACCGTCTTCAGTATCTCCGCCGAGATTTCGACCGGGCTCTTGATGCCGGCGATGGTCTTGAGCTTGACCATGCCATCGGTATCGAGGAAGTCGTAAGGCAGGGTTTCGATGTGGGCAATGTCGTGCCGTCCTCGTCCCATGAAGCGCTTGACCGAAACGATGGTGTTCTTCGGGTCGATGGACTGATTGGCTTCCGCGTCGTAGCCGACTTCGACGCTGCCGTCCGCCGCATAGGCGACCACTGAAGGCAACAACGGCCGTCCGACGGCATCGTTGAGCACCACACTCATGCCACTCCTGACAGTCGCCACCAGCGAGTTGGTGGTTCCGAGGTCTATGCCGACTGCAAGACGATGCTCGTGGGGCGCCGCGGACTCTCCCGGTTCCGCTATTTGAAGTAGTGCCATGTTGTTCTTTTAACGTGAAATGACTTGTTCGGCGCGACCAGTGAAATTTGAGCGTAGCGATCTAATCAATAGCATCCCCGCGAGGGGAGGATGGGAGGGGCGGGATTTCAATTCGCCTTTCGTGTGTTTCATCGCCCGATGTCGCCAGTCACCACAGCGCAAACGTTACGCAGTGACGGCTTCGAGCGCGTCGTCGATTTCGGTCAGCAGTTTTTCCTGGAACATCAGTTGTCGCACCAGCATCGCCGCCGCGGCGTAATCCTTGCTGCCGTCGATCAGCTCCGCCAGCCGCTGGTACTCGGCCTTGATCTCGCCCTGCAGGCGCAGCCGGACCTTATCCAGGCCGTCCTCGTCGGCCGCCGCGCGCGCCACCTCCACCGCCTCGCGCAATTCCATCTGGTTCATCAGGAATTCCGTGGGCATCGAGGTGTTGCTTTCTATCTGCGGATCATGGCCCAGCAGGCCCAGCAGGTAGCGTGCACGCGGGCCCGGCGACTTGAGGGTCTGGAAGGCCTCGTTGATGCGCGTCGCCCACTGCATGGCGAGACGCCGGTCGGAGTCACCCGCATGGGCATGCTTGTCCGGATGAACCTTCGACTGAACCGCGCGGTAGCTGCTCTCC
>JAIOPW010000322.1 GCA_021413665.1 Rhodocyclales bacterium
CGGTGGATACGATAACGGCATCAGTCATGTGATTCTCCAGGATTCGGTTCGGCAGGTTCAGGCTGCGGTCAGGGCTTTGCCTTCGGCGACGCGCTTGGCGATCAGCGGCGCGGGCTCCCAGAAGGCATCGCCGGAACTGGCGGCAAACTCCTTCATGCTCCGTGCGACGTTGTAGAGGCCCACCTCGTCGGCATACAGCATCGGACCGCCGCGGAACAGCGGGAAGCCGTAGCCGGTCAGGTAGATCATGTCGATGTCGGAGGCGCGGGCGGCGATGCCCTCTTCGAGGATGCGCGCGCCTTCGTTGACCAGGGCGAAGATGCAGCGCTGGACAATCTCGGCGTCACTGATCTTGCGCGGCGTGATGCCCAGTTCCTTGCGGTAGTCCTCCAGCATCTTGTCGACTTCGGGATCGGGGATGGCCTTGCGGTTGCCGGGGGCGTAGAGGTACCAGCCCTTGCCGGTCTTCTGGCCGTAGCGGCCCTGCTCGCAAAGCTTGTCGGCGAATTTCGCGTAGCGGATCGAGGGCTTCTCGACGTAGCGGCGCTTGCGGATCGCCCAGCCGATGTCGTTGCCGGCGAGGTCGCCCATGCGGAAGGGGCCCATGGCCATGCCCCATTTTTCGAGGGCCTTGTCCACCTGTGCCGGCGTCGCGCCTTCTTCCAGCAGGAAGCCGGCGACGCGGCCGTAGTGCTCGATCATGCGGTTGCCGATGAAGCCGTCGCAGACGCCGGAGACCACGGCCGTTTTCTTGATCTTCTTCGCCACCTGCATCACGGTGGCCATCACGTCCTTGGCCGTCGCCGCACCGCGCACGACCTCCAGCAGCTTCATCACGTTGGCCGGGCTGAAGAAGTGCATGCCGACCACGTCCTGCGGACGCTTGGTGAAATTGGCGATCTTGTTCACGTCCAGCGTCGAGGTGTTGGAGGCGAGGATCGCGCCGGGCTTGGCGACCGCGTCGAGCGTCTTGAAAACGGCTTCCTTGACGCCGATTTCCTCGAACACGGCCTCGATGATCAGGTCGGCGTTCTTGAAGTCGTCGTAGGACATCGTGCCCTTCAGCATGCCCATGCGCTGGTCC
>JAIOPW010000323.1 GCA_021413665.1 Rhodocyclales bacterium
CTGCACTCCCTGGAGCGCGATGGCGGATTAATTCTAGCATTAGTCATTACGTTTCAGACTTTGAAATCGCTGCATTGCAGAAATAGTCCCGCGAGGGTTGCAAAAGCCGCGGTTCGGGATGCCGCCGCCCACCACTTAAGGTAAAATTTGCAGTCGGAAAAGCAGCTTCTCCGCAGACCGTTCAGTCACCCGCGCCAGAACCCTATCGCCGCAATTTTCGATCGCGCCATGCAGCGCGCAGGTGAGCATTCAATGAACGCGCTGCTGCGTGGTATTCAACCCAACCCAGGAAAAAGGCCGGCGTTCGACATGCCGCAACTGCATTACCCCGGCCTGCAGAGGCTGCTCACCATTGCGTTGTGCGCGCTCGTCTGGGCGCAACCCGCCACTGCGCCTGCGCAAACGACACTGACGCCGGGCGCAGTGCAGGACACTGTGCCGCCGCCCAAAGCGCCCGCTCCGAAAGCCCCGGCGCAACTCATATTCCAGCCGCCACCGCCGCCGATCGAGCACGATCGCAACGCACGGCGCTTTTCTGTCAATTCGTTTACGTTCTCTGGCAACACCGTGTTTACGGAGCGCATGCTCAAGCAGCTGGTCGAGCGCTTCGTCGATCTGCAACTCAATTTGTACGACCTGACGCGGGCAGCAGACGTCGTCACCCGGCTGTATCGCGACCAGGGCTACATCGTGGCGCGCGCGGTGATCCCCGCGCAAAAAGTCGAGAAAGGCGTCGTCCACATCGAGATCATCGAAGGCAAGGTCGGCAAAATTATTTTCGAAGGCAATCGCCGCTACTCGCAACAATCGCTGCTGCACCGCATGACCCAGCTCGCTCCCGGCATGCTGATCACGGGCGGCGCCATGGAGCACGACATGCTCCTGCTGAACGATCTGCCGGGACTGACCGCGCGCGCAACACTCGAGCCGGGGCCGCAATTCGGCACCACCAATGTCCGCATCCGGGTCGAAGAAAAGACATTTTCGGGTTATTTGCAGCCCAACAACCAGGGGCGCAAGGAAATCGGCCAGTGGCGCACCGACGGCGGCGTCAATGTCAACAACGTGTTCGGCATCGGCGACCAGTTGAGTTTCCAGGGCATAGTGTCGCAAGGCAACCTGATGCACTACGGCCACGTCGGTTACAGCATCCCGCTTTCCTGGCAGGGCACGCGGCTCGAAGCCGGCTACTCGGCCACCGACTACAAGCTCGGCGGCACTCTCGCCGTGCTCGACATCCAGGGCGATGTGCGCAGCAGCGAAATCACCCTTGTCCATCCGCTCATGCGCAGCCGCAGCCAGAACCTGTCGGTCAACCTCGGCTACCGCACCACGCGGTTGCGCCAGCGCGCGCTCGGCGTGGAAATTTCCGACAACAGCATCGGCCTCTGGAATCCCGGCATCCGTTACAGCCAGATTGGCGCGGATTCTTCGGTAAGCAGCCTGAGCACGCAGTTCTACACCAATTTCAGGACCAACACGTCGGGCACGCGCCAGGATGCGGAGCAGTTGAAGGTCGAAATCGAGGGCACCCACCTGCGCGGCCTCGACCGCAACTGGGACTTGTATTTGCGCGCGCTCATCGTGCAAAGCCACGAAACGCTCGCCGACAGCGAAAAATTCTCGCTCGGCGGCCCCGGCAACGTGCGCGGCTACCGCTCCTCCGAACTGCGCGGCGACAAAGGCTGGCTCGCCACGGTGGAACTGCGCCGCCAATTTTCGCTGTTCGGCAAACTCGGCGTGGTCGGCTTTTTTTACGATGCGGGTGTTGTCAAGTTCCAGACGCCGGGGTTTCTCGACGGCAGCACGACCCTCATGAGCGCCGGCGCAAACGTGACTTATTTCCCACTCCGCAGCGTGCCGATAAAGCTTGAATTTGCAGTGCCGGTGCGCAACACTATCGCCGGTGATGGACACAATAACGGCAGGCTGTGGTTTTCGGTCGGCGCGAGCTTTTGACGCGCATGCGACTGCCTCGCACTGTCGCTTTTGCCCGCTGCCGCGCACCGCATGAAGCGCGCTGAAAAAAAACTGAACTTGCGGCTCACGCCGCTCGCGCAGGCGCTGCGCAACGCGGGAATTCTGATATTTGCGGCGGCGCTGACACCCGGTGCGGCGATGGCCCAGGTGCCGACCGGCGGCGTGGTCACGCAGGGCAATGCGACGATCACCAACGTCAGCCCCACGCAACAGCGCATCACGCAAACCTCCGACAAAGCCGTCATCAACTGGCAGAGCTTTTCGATCGGCGCGCCGAATTCGGTGGTGTTCGCGCAACCGGGGGCGGGCTCCGTGGTGCTCAATCGCGTAGTCGGCGGCAACGAATCCGTGATACTCGGCCGCATGTCGGCCAACGGCCAGGTCTTCCTGGTCAATCCCAACGGCGTGTATTTCGGGCCCAATGCAGTGGTCGATGTCACCGGCATCGTGGCGACCACGCTCAATATCCGCGACAGCGATTTCATGGCAGGTCGTTATGTTTTCAGCCGCGACCCGTCGTCGCCCGCGCGCGCCACCGTCATCAATGATGGCGTGATCAGGGCAAATCCGGGCGGCTATGTCGTGCTGGCGGGCGACTACGCGGCCAACAACGGCATCGTCGAAGCGCGCCTTGGCACCGCGCTGCTCGCCGCCGCCGGCAAAATCACGCTCGACATCACCGGCGACAACCTGATCAATTATGCGATCGCCGAGCAAACGTTTGCGCAACTCGCCGGCGTCGCCAACGCCGGCCAGATAGCTGCCGACGGCGGACGCGTGGTGATGACAGCGTCGGTCGCGCGCGATTTGAGCGCCACCGTCGTCAACAATACCGGCGTCGTGCAGGCGCGCGGGACCACCGAGCGCGACGGCGCGATTTATCTCACCGCCGATGGCGGCAATGTCGCCTCCAGCGGCCGTCTCGATGCGAGCGGCGCGCGCGGCGGCCAGATCGTTGCGCAAGCTGCCAGCGGCACCACGCTGGTTTCCGGCATAGTCGATGCCAGCGGCAGCACAAGCACTGGCGGCAATGTGCAACTGCTCGGCGAACGCGTCGGCTTGATCGATAACGCGAGAGTCGATGCTTCCGGTCAGACCGGCGGCGGCACGGTGCTGGTCGGCGGCGACTTCCAGGGCAAGAACGCTGCGGTGCAGAACGCGCAGCGCACCTATGTCGGCCCCGACGCGCAAATCAATGCAGATGCTCGCGCCAGCGGCAACGGCGGCAAAGTCATCGTGTGGTCGGACGACATTACGCGCTATTACGGCAGCATCAGCGCGCGCGGCGGCACGCAGTCGGGCAACGGTGGCTTCGCCGAAGTTTCAGGACACCGCTTGTTGAACTTCAATGGCGCCGTCGATCTCACTGCGCCCAAGGGCGCGGCCGGCACTTTGCTGCTCGACCCGCTGAACATCACGCTGTCTACCGCGGCGGCCAGCGTGCTCACCGGCTTTGCGCCGCCGGGAGACCAGACCTACGCTTTCGCTGACGATGCCGCGCTCACCAGCAATCTGAACGTCGGCGCAGGCGGCAGCTTCGCCGCAGTGGGCAACAACACCACCATCGTGCTGCAGGCGTCCAACGACATCACAGTCAGCAATGCCTTCAATCTTGCGACGGCGACAGGTCAAACCAACGTCAGCCTGAACCTGCAGGCTAACAACAACATCACACTCACCGCCGGCATCGCTGCGGCGGGTACCGGCACCCTGAGTCTTACCGCGGATGCCAACAGCAATGGGTCGGGCTCAATCAGCGGCGCCGGCGTCTTGACGCAGACGTCCGGCACGCTCTCTTTGAGCGCGGGCAGCGGCATCAGCGTAACCACCGCGGCGCCGACGGTTTCCTTCACCAATACCAGCGGTGCGATCAGCATCAGCAACACCGCGGCCGGCGGCCTCACGGTGTCGGGCAGCAACGGCGGCACTGTCAGCGTTACCGAAACTAGCGGCGCGCTGGTGGTCGGCGCCGGCGGCATCGCGCCGGGAGCGAACACCGTCGCGCTGACATCGGCGGGCGCGATCACGCAATCGGGAACGATCTCCGGCACCACGCTGACGACGTCGTCGGTCGGCGGCACCACGCTCAACGGCGCCAATACGGTGACCGGCTTTCGCGCCGCCAACACCACCAGCGGCAACATCGCCCTGACCAACACTACG
>JAIOPW010000324.1 GCA_021413665.1 Rhodocyclales bacterium
GGTAGAAGGTGCCGGGCGCACGCTGGCCGAGCAGGAACTCCATGGCACCATCCGCCGCGCGCCTTTCGATGACGGCGGCGGCGACTTCGGTGAGCTTAAGCACCGTTCGCCCTGAGTGAAACCGTTCGCCCTGAGTGAAACCGTTCGCCCTGAGCCTGTCTTTCCGTTCGCCCTGAGCCTGTCTTTCCGTTCGCCCTGAGCCTGTCGAAGGGCCCTTCGACAGGCTCAGGGCGAACGGTTTCATTTCGCGCCGCAGGCGACAGGCTCAGGGCGAAGGTTTTCATTTCGCGCCGCGGGCGACAGGCTTCTTGGCATGGCGCCCGGCATGGTCGCGGGCGAACTGCCAGGCCACGCGGCCGCTGCGCGAGCCGCGCATCAGGCTCCATTGCAGGGCCTCGCCGCGCGCCGCTTCGATCTGCTGCTGCGTCATGCCGAACTCGGCCAGCCAGTGGGCGCAGATTTCGAGGTAATGATCCTGGCCGAAGGGATAGAAGGACAGCCAGAGGCCGAAACGCTCGGACAGCGACACCTTCTCCTCGGTGGTCTCGCCGGGGTGGATGTCGCCGTCGGCGTCGTGCTTGGCTTCGAGGTTCTCCGACATCTTTTCCGGCATCAGGTGGCGGCGGTTCGAGGTCGCATACACCAGCAGGTTGTCGGGCATGCCGGTGATCGAGCCGTCGAGGATGCTTTTCATCGCCTTGTAGCCGGGCTCGCCCGACTCGAAGGAAAGATCGTCGCAAAAAATGATGAAGCGCTCGCGGCGGGCGGCGATCAGGTCCACGATCTCGGGCAGGTGCACCAGCTCGTCCTTGTCCACTTCGATCAGGCGCAGGCCCTTCGCCGCAAACCGGTTCAGCACCGCCTTGACCAGCGAGCTCTTGCCGGTGCCGCGCGCGCCGGTCAACAGCACGTTGTTGGCGCTGCGTTTGGCGACAAACTGTTTGGTGTTCTGCGCGATGCGCTGCTTCTGGTCATCGACGCCCTGCAGGTCCTCGAAGCGGATGCGGTGCGGCTGCTTCACCGCTTCCAGCCAGCCGCGCCCGGCGCGGGTGCGCCAGCGGAAGGCCGTGGCCGACCAGTCGACCGGCGGCAGGGGAGGCGGCAGGATCGCGTCGAGGCGATCGAACAGGCTATCGAGGCGATCGATCAGGGGCTTTACTGCACTGGCGAAGTCGGTCATCGCTGTCTCGGAGATCGGTTAAGCTTGCCGGCTCTGGCAAGCACCGCACTTTAGCAGAATCATGTTCCGCTCCCTCCCCCCACCTCTGGCCCTGCTGGCCCTGCTGGCCGTCGCCGGATGCGCTTCGGTCGCCGTGCCGCCGGCGCCAACTCTTGCACCCTGCCCGGCGCCGCAAGCCTGTCCGGCTTGCCCGGTGTGCCCGGTCGTGGAACCGCCCAAGCCCGCCGAAAAACCCTTGCAGTCCGCCGAGTGGAGCGAGCTGTCGGGCTGGAACGAGGACGATCCCGGCGCGGCCTTCACCGCCTTCGTCGCCAGTTGCCGCAGCCTGGAACGGCAGGCGCACTGGAAGCCGGTCTGCGCGTCGGCGCGCGAACTCACCGACAAATCCGCCGCCGCCTTGCGCGCCTGGTTCGAGGCCCAGTTCCAGCCCTGGGCGCTGGTCAATCCGGACGGTTCGCGCAACGGTCTGATCACCGGCTATTACGAACCCATCCTCAAGGGCAGCCGACAGAAGGCGCGCGGCTACACCATTCCGGTGTTCGGCCCACCCGAGGACATGATCGTTGTCGAACTGGCCGAGCTCTACCCCGAGCTCAAGCACCTGCGCCTGCGCGGGCGCATCGAGGGCCGCAAGCTGGTCCCCTACTATTCCCGTGCCGAATGGACGCCGCAGGAAAGCAAGCGCTCACCAGAGGCCTTGCTCTGGGTGGACGATCCGATCGACCTCTTCTTCATGCAGATCCAGGGCTCGGGCCAGGTGCAGCTCGCCGACGGCAGCCGCGTGCGCCTCAATTACGCCGACCAGAACGGCCACCCGTATCGCTCGATCGGCCGCTGGCTGATCGATCGCGGCGAACTGAAAGCCGAGCAGGCCTCGATGCAGGGCATCAAGGCCTGGGCCAAGTCCAACCCCGCACGGCTGGCGGAACTGCTCAACGCCAATCCGAGCCTGGTCTTCTTCCGCGAACTCCCGGTCGAGGGCAGCGGCCCGCAGGGAGCGATGGGT
>JAIOPW010000325.1 GCA_021413665.1 Rhodocyclales bacterium
AAGCCCTACAAGGCGCTGTTCAAGACGCCCGAAGGCATCACCATGCACAATCCGGACCTGTGCGTTGGTTGCGGTGACTGCCAGACCAAGAACGGTTGTCCTTACAGCCACGAGAAACTCGACGCCAAGAGCCTGACCGGCGAGACCTACAGCGTGATCAGCCTCAACGCCGCGCAAGACGAGCCGCAGCCCTTCTGGGCGGACAAGACCTCGGCGATTCCGGGCTGCACGTCATCGGGCGCCGAGGTGGCGGCCAGGGCCGGTGCCCGGCTTCCCGCGATGAACGACTGGCAGGGCGGCGAACTGAAAGCTATCCGCTCGGACGACGTCATCGAGAAGTGCACCTTCTGCTACCACCGCGTGACCAACGGCCTGCAGCCGGCCTGCGTCGAGGTCTGTCCGTCCCAGGCCCGCATCTTTGGCGATCAGCAGGATCCGAACAGCAAGATCTCGCAGATCCTGAAGAAGGAAAAGTCTTTCCGCCTGCAGGAAGACAAGAAGACCAAGCCCAACGTGCACTACGTAGGGAAGTACAGTCCCCGTGCGTGACATAGAATCAGGGGCCGGTTTCGATCGGCCCGTTCTCCGTTCGGCGCCGGGTGCAATCGTTTCAGGAGTTGCAATGACCGACTATGTCAACGGCAAGGCTGGCGCGCGAGAGGATCTGTGCCGCTTCCTTTCCGCCTGCTATTGCGAACCCGGCACGGAATTTGGAGAGGAGCATTTGTTCGACTCCATGCTTGCCGCAGCGAGCGCCGTCGATCCTGCTCTTGTCGAGTCCGTCCGCAAACTGGGCGCCGAGTTCGTGGCGCAGGACATGGAGACACTGCTGGTCGACTACACCGCGCTGTTCATCGGCCCTGCGCAACCGAGGGCCATGCCCTACGCCTCGTTCTGGTTGACCGACGACCAGTCGATGCGGCACGAGGCGACGGAGGCGGTGCTGGATTTCTACGAGCAGGGCGGTTTCGACGTCAGCGAAGAGATCCACGAATTGCCGGACCACATCGCGGTGGAACTGGAGTTTCTCTACGCGCTGATCTTCGCCCGAAACCAGGCGCAAGCCGAAGGCGACACGGAGGAACTGTCGGCCGCCAGCGCGCTGCATCGCCGTTTTGCCGTCGAACACATGGGCGCCTGGATCGGGCCGTTCGCTGCCGCAGTCAACTCGGGTGCCGCGACAGCGTTCTATCGTGAACTGGCCGAACTCACGCGGCGCTTCGTGCAGATGGAAGCCGAATCGCTGGCCGGAAATTCAGGTGTGGAACCCATTGACCGCATCGACACCGGAAGCGCATGAAATTGCCATCAATCAGCGACAGGTGTCGCGATTATGTGACGAATTGGAGGCAACCCCCTCATGTATTGGTACAGTGCCGAGGGGAAAAGTTTGATGGCACAAGGATTGCACGTAGGTCAAGGTCAAGGACCAGTCTTTTTATTCACGTCGTCGCTTTCCTCGGGTTTGCGGGGTAGTGTCGGCAAGTCCGGAAGCTATTCCAGGGGCGTTCGGGCAGCAGGAATATCCTGGAACAAATGACGCGCTAGAACGCATTCCCATATCCATTTCGGAGCCGAATCATGAAAACCAAAACCACTCTTTTGCTGACCGGATCACTGTTCGTTGCTCTGGCCGGGCTCGCACCCGTGCATGCGGCCGTCGATGAGGCCGCGGCCCAGGCGCTGGCCAAGAAGAATGACTGCTTCAAGTGCCATGCCGTGGACAAGACCAAGAAGGGCCCGTCCTACAAGAAGATCGCCGCCAAGTACAAGGAAAAGAAACTCACCGAGAAGGACGCCATCAAGCAGATGACCACCGGCCCCAAGGTCAAGCTCGAAGACGGCACCGAAGAAGAGCACAAGAACATCGAGACCAGGGATGCGGCAGAGCTGAGCAACCTTGCGCAGTGGATTCTGTCGCGCTGATTCCGTAACGCCGCTTGCGGCCCGGTTTGAAGGGCCCTGGCGGCGTGTCCATGCGTGCCAGCCTGAGTGCCAGGCGAGGTGCTGAAAATCGTCCGCCATTGGAAATGAAAATAATGCCTACCAACAAGTTTGCAGCGTGGCTTGCGGCAGCAACTGTCTGCCTGGCCGGATCTCTTGCCGGCGGCATTGCCGCGGCGGCCAACGCCCCGGCCGTTTCGCAGAAGCTCGACAACGCCACCTGCCAGACCTGCCACGACGGCAAGAAGGGCAAACTGGAGGTGCCAAAGGCCGACGGCGAAAAGCGCGCGCTGCACGCAGTCAATACGGATAAATATGGCAAGAGCGTGCACGCCAAGATGGAGTGCGTCGCCTGCCACAAGGAAATCATCGACAACGTGACGCCCCACCAGAAGGTGGCCGGCGCGCCGAAAGTCGATTGCGCCCAATGCCACCTCGACCTGTGGGAAGCGGCGAAAAAGGACAACAAGACCGCCGAGAAGCCGCGGCTGGGCATCGTTGCCGACAACGTCGCGGCCTACAAGAAATCCTTCCACGCCAAACCGAACAAGGATGAGCCGACCAAGCTGAACGCCATCTGCAGCGACTGCCACAATGTGCATACCTTCGACGTGCCGCCGCGCGGCACGCAGGAACGCAAGGAGTGGCACTTGACCGTGCCCACGGTCTGCGGCGAGACCTGCCACACGGACCATCTGGAAGATTGGACGGCGTCGGCGCACGGCCGGGAAGCCACCGAGAAGAAGAATTTCAAGACTGCGGTCTGTTCCGACTGCCACACCACACACGACATCGTCGGCAGCTCCACCGACAAGGCCAAGCTGTCGATCACCGCCAGTTGCGGCGATTGCCACAAGGATGCCTACGAGTCCTACAAGGCCTCCTACCACGGCCAGGTGAACCGGCTGGGCTATGCCTATACCGCCAAATGCGCGGACTGTCATGGCAGCCATGCCATCGAGCCTTCGAAAGATCCGAAATCGAAAATGCACGAGAAGAACCGGCTGAAGACCTGCCAGAAATGCCACAGCGGGAAGGAGAACAAGCCGCCCCTGGCGACCGCCGGCTTCCTCAGCTTCAGCCCGCACGGCAACAGCCACGACTTCGCCAAGTACCCGGAAATCTGGCTCACCACCAAAGCCATGATCGCACTGCTGGTCGGCGTCTTTGCTTTCTTCTGGCTGCATTCGGGCCTCTGGTGGTATCGCGAGTATGCGGATCGCAAGCAGGGCAAAAACGTGCCGCACGTCATGACCGACAAGCTGCCGCCGGAGTTCGCCGCCAAGCATGTCAAGCGCTTCGGTCCGATGTGGCGCCTTGCGCACCTGGCATTTGCGCTCAGCGTGATGACGCTGGTGCTGACCGGGATGGCGGCGTTTTTCCCCGAGACCAGCTGGGCCAAGACGGTGATGGCGGCATTCGGTACGCCCAAGATCGCCGGACAGGTACACCGTCTGGCGGCCTACACCATGCTGGGCATCTTCGCCATCCATCTGGTCGTGATCACGATCGGCATCGCCCGCAACTGGAAGAATTTCAGGTTCTTCGGTCCGGATTCCTTCGTACCGAACTGGAAGGACATGTACGACATGATCGGCATGTTCAACTGGTTCATCGGCAAGGGGCCGCGTCCCGCGATCGAACGCTGGTCCTACTGGGAGAAGTTCGACTACTGGGCGGTGTTCTGGGGTATGGCCATCATTGGCGGCAGCGGCATGATGCTTGCCTTCCCGCACGTGGTCGCCGCCTACTTGCCGGGCTGGGTGTTCAACATTGCGATGGTGGTGCATGGCGAAGAAGCGGTACTCGCCGCCGTGTTCCTCTTCACGGTGCACTTCTTCAACAACCACTTCCGCCCCGACAAACTGCCGCCGCCGGACGTGTTGATGTTCACCGGCACCCAGTCGCTGCAGGAGTTCAGGCACGAGCACCGGGCGCAATACGACCGCCTGGTGGAAGCCGGCCAGCTTGAGAAGTACCTGGTGGATGCGCCGTCGGCACCCTTCACGCTGGCCTCTAAGATACTGGGCCTGGTGCTGATCGCCTTCGGCCTGACATTGCTGGTGTTGATCGCGATCGGTTTTGCCGGCGGCGGCCACTGAAAGGCATGCGGAGCCCCGGCATAGGAGGCATATTGCTGGTGCTTGCCTTGGGTATGGGCGGGCCGGCGTCGGCACAAGTCGCCGCCGACGCCGCCCAGGCGCTGGCGAAAAGAAATGACTGCTTCAAGTGCCACGCCGTCGACAAGACCAAGAAGGGCCCCGCCTACAAAAGGATTGCTGCCCGTTTGAAGACCAAGCCGGATGCCGTGGAAGTAATCGTCCAGCACGTCACGACCGGTCCCATGATCGAGTTGCCCGATGGCAGCAACGAGAATCACAAGATCATCGACACCAGGGATCCGGCCGAGCTCAGAAATCTGGCGCTGTGGATCCTCTCGCTCTGAGCCTTTGAGAATCGGCGCTGGTGTAGCCCCTGCGCAGCAAGGCGGTCGAGCACAGTACGCTCTGATGAAGCCCCTGCGCAGCAGGGCGGTCAAGCAAAGTGCGCTTTCCTCGCCGCTGCGGATCCTCGCCGCTGCGGATGGCGAGACGGCGTTCCGAACCCTCGGCCAGAACGCGCCGGCAATCCTGGCGCGGGCTAGTTGGCGTCGTAGTAATAGGCCTTGCTCGCCACCGTCGAAGCCTCAGTGTCCTTCATCGCGTCCAGGGTCCGAGGCGGTTTGTCCCACCAGAGCGCGCGCCCCTTCTGCTGTTCCTTCACTTCCTCGGGATGCTTTTTCATCCATTCGCGCATGAACCTGGTGTGCTCGGATTCGTAGAGGGCCATGGGGATTCCTTTATGGTCTGGGTTAGTGTTTGGTATCGACGTAGCGCGTGATGCGCACGACTTCGGGAATGCGTCGCAGGGCGCGCAGGATCAGCGCGAGATGGGTGCGGTCGGTGACTTGCAGGGTGAAGAACAGGGTGGTGGCGTCGCCGGTGTCCTCGTCCATGCTGACGTTGACGATGTTGGAACCTGTTTCGGCGATTTCGGCGGCGAGCCGGGCCAGCACACCGCGCACGTTCTTGGCGACGACCCGAATGCTGGCTTCGAACATGCCGGTGATCTCCGGCTCCCATTCGACGTCGATCCAGTTGCCGCGCTCGCTGCGCAGTTTGGCGATGGCCGGGCAGTCGTGGGTGTGTACCACCAGCCCCTGGCCCTTGCGGATGAGGCCGACAATCGGATCGCCGGGGATCGGCCGGCAACAGGCGCCGAGTCTTACGGCAACGCCTTCGGCGCCATGAATGAGTATGGCGGGCTGTGCGCGGCTTCCCGGCGCCAGGCCCGCCGCGCCTTCGTCGACGCCCTCGGCCAGCCGTCGGGCGACGATGGCCGGCAGACGCTTGCCGAGGCCTATGTCGGCCATCACAGCGCGCTGCGAGCGGGCGCCCGAGGCGCGCTTGAAGCGGTCCCAGGCCTGCGCCGGCAGCTTGGCCAGGGCCAGGCCGATGTCGCGCAGGGCGTGGGCCAGCAGGCGTTCGCCGAGGGCGGCGGATTCGGCATTCTGTTGCGTATTGAGGAAGTGGCGGATCTTGGAGCGTGCCCGTGCGCTCTTGACATAGCCGAGCCAGGCCGGATTGGGTGCGGCGTTCGGCGCGGTGATGATCTCGACGCGATCACCGTTGCGCAACTCGGTGCGCAGGGGCATGGTCTCGAAATTGATGCGGCAGGCGACGCAACGGTCGCCGATGTCGGTATGC
This sequence comes from Rhodocyclales bacterium, assembly GCA_021413665.1. GTDB lineage: Bacteria > Pseudomonadota > Gammaproteobacteria > Burkholderiales > Rhodocyclaceae > Sulfuritalea. The sequence continues at coordinate 5,691 of JAIOPW010000325.1, forward strand.
ACGGCATAGGCCAGGTCGACCGGCGTCGAACCGCGCGGCAGGGCGAATATCTTGCCCTTGGGGCTGAAGACATAAACTTCGCTGGGGAAGAGGTCGACCTTGACGTGTTCGAGGAATTCCGAGGAGTCGCCGGTGGTCGATTGCACCTCGACCAGCGACTGCAGCCACTTGTGGGTCTTCTTCTGTAACTGGTCGAGCGCGGTTTCGTCCTTGTACAGCCAGTGCGAGGCGACGCCGGACTCGGCGACATGGTGCATGTTGGCGTCGCGAATCTGGACTTCCGCCGGCGTGCC
>JAIOPW010000367.1 GCA_021413665.1 Rhodocyclales bacterium
CTGAGAAGGCTGAACAGTTCGGCCATGCTTGAGGACACGCCTGCAGTACGCGGCATGATCCGCAAGATTGCCTACCTGGTTAAGTGCGAAGGCTAAGGGGAAAAGAATGGGTATGGAACTCAACAACCTGAAGCCGGGTGCCGGCTCCAAGCACGCGTCGAAGCGTGTTGGACGAGGCATCGGGAGCGGTTTGGGCAAGACGGCGGGTCGTGGACACAAGGGCCAGAAGTCGCGCGCCGGTGGTTTCCACAAGGTCGGCTTCGAGGGCGGCCAGATGCCGCTGCAGCGCCGGCTGCCGAAGCGCGGTTTCGTCTCGCTCACTGCGAGCCGTAACGTCGAAGTGCGGTTGTCGGAACTTGACAAACTCCCGGTCGAGGAAGTGGATCTGCTGGTTCTCAAGCAGGCCGGCGTGATCGCCGCGGACGCCTTGTCCGCCAAGGTGATCCTGTCAGGCAAGCTGAATCGAAAGATCGCGCTCAAGGGCGTCGGCGCCACCAAGGGCGCGCGCGCCGCGATCGAAGCCGCTGGCGGCTCGGTTGCAGATATCGCCGCTGCCTGATAGCGGGCGAGGACGGATCACGTGGCAAACCCCCAGGCAGCTACCCTAGGCAAGACCGGGAAGTTCGGCGACCTCTGGCGCCGGCTCTGGTTCCTGGTGGGCGCGCTGGTGGTTTACCGTATCGGGGCGCATATTCCCGTGCCCGGCATCGATCCGGTCAAACTGGCGGAACTGTTCCAGGGCCAGCAAGGCGGCATTCTCGGCGTCTTCAACCTGTTCTCGGGCGGCGCCCTTTCGCGCTTCACGCTGTTCGCGCTGGGCATCATGCCTTACATTTCCTCGTCGATCATCATGCAGTTGATGACGATCGCCGTGCCCTCCATCGAGCAGCTCAAGAAAGAGGGTGAGGCAGGGCGTCGCAAGATCACCCAATACACCCGCTACGGTACCGTAGCTCTTGCCCTGTTTCAGGGCTTGGGCATCGCCATCGCCCTCGAGTCGCAGGCTGGACTGGTTCTGGATCCCGGTATGGCCTTCCGTTTCGTGACCGTGCTTACGCTGCTTACCGGAACCATGTTCCTGATGTGGCTGGGTGAGCAGATCACCGAGCGCGGTCTAGGCAATGGCATTTCGATCATCATTTTCGCCGGCATCGTCGCCGGGTTGCCCAGTGCACTGGGCGGGCTGTTCGAGCTAGTCCGGACCGGCGCCATGCATGCGATTTCAGCCTTGTTTATTTGCGCTCTCGTTGTTTTGGTCACCGGCTTCGTTGTGTTCGTTGAAAAGGGTCAGCGCAAGATCCTGGTGAACTATGCCAAACGCCAGGTCGGCAACAAGGTCTACGGCGGTCAGAGCTCCCATCTGCCCTTGAAGCTGAACATGTCGGGTGTGATTCCGCCGATCTTCGCGTCGTCCATCATCCTGTTCCCCGCGACTGCCGCAGGCTGGTTCGGCTCCGGAGAGGGTATGCGCTGGCTCAAGGACATAGCGGCGACGCTGTCCCCGGGGCAGCCGATCTATGTGATGCTCTACGCTACCGCCATTGTGTTCTTCTGCTTCTTCTATACCGCCCTGGTGTTCAACTCCAAGGAAACTGCGGACAACCTGAAGAAGAGCGGCGCTTTCGTTCCTGGCATCCGTCCAGGAGACCAGACCGCGCGCTACATCGACAAGATCCTCACCCGCCTGACGCTGGCCGGTGCCATCTACGTCACGGTGGTTTGTCTGCTGCCCGAATTTCTTATCCTGAAGTGGAACGTGCCCTTCTACTTCGGAGGAACCAGTCTGCTGATTATCGTCGTGGTGACGATGGACTTCATGTCGCAGGTACAGGCATATGTAATGTCGCACCAGTACGAAAGTCTTCTGAAAAAGGCCAACTTCAAGGGAGCCGGCTTCCCGGCCCGCTGAAACCATGTCCAAGGAAGACGTAATTGAAATGCAGGGAGAGGTTGTCGAGAATCTCCCGAATGCCACGTTCCGGATCAAACTGGAAAACGGGCATGTGGTTCTGGGCCATATCTCCGGAAAGATGCGCATGCACTACATTCGCATTCTTCCCGGTGACAAGGTCACCGTGCAACTGACGCCTTACGACCTTACCAAGGGCCGTATCGTGTTCCGCGCTAAGTAGTCTGGCAACATTTCCGGAGAACTCCAATGAAAGTTCTGGCTTCGGTCAAACGCATCTGTCGCAATTGCAAAGTCATCCGCCGCAAGGGCGTGGTGCGGGTCATCTGTACCGATCCGCGTCACAAGCAGCGTCAAGGTTGATAGAGCGATACAGATCAGATACAATCTACGGTTTCGCATTTTTCAGCTAACCCACTACACCGCATCAGCGGCGACGAACAGGTAAGCACATGGCTCGTATAGCAGGCGTCAACATCCCGAATCACCAGCACGCGGAAATCGCTCTGACGGCGATCTACGGCATCGGCCGCACCCGCGCTCGGAAAATCTGCGACGCCGTCGGCGTCAAGCGGTCGACCAAGGTCAAGGAACTCACGGACAGCGAGATGGATCGCCTGCGTGAAGAGGTGGGCAAGTTCACCGTCGAAGGCGATCTGCGCCGCGAGACGACGATGAACATCAAGCGCCTCATGGACCTCGGCTGTTACCGCGGCGTGCGTCATCGTCGCGGCCTGCCGGTGCGCGGCCAGCGTACCCGCACCAACGCGCGCACCCGCAAGGGACCGCGCAAGGCGATTTCGATGGGCAAGAAGTAAACCAGGAACCACTAAATGGCTAAGACCGCAACCAAAGTCCGCAAGAAGGTTAAGAAGAACGTCGCCGAAGGCATCGCGCACGTTCACGCTTCCTTCAATAACACCATCATCACCATCACTGACCGTCAGGGCAACGCCCTGTCGTGGGCCACTTCGGGCGGTGCCGGCTTCAAGGGATCGCGCAAGTCGACGCCCTTCGCCGCGCAGATCGCCGCTGAAGCCGCCGGCAAGGCTGCCCAGGAATGTGGTGTAAAGAATCTCGAAGTTCGTATCAAGGGCCCCGGCCCCGGACGCGAATCAGCGGTGCGCGCCCTCAATGCGCTCGGCATGAAGATCACCAGCATCACCGACATTACCCCGATTCCCCACAACGGATGCCGGCCGCCCAAGCGCCGCCGCATCTAAGGCAATAAGGATACGACACCATGGCCCGCAACCTAGACGCCAAGTGCC
>JAIOPW010000327.1 GCA_021413665.1 Rhodocyclales bacterium
ACGAAGGCCAGGTCGCCAGCCTCGAAAAGAAGATGGAGGAACGCGGCTACCTGGAAGGCTCGGAGATGGGCACCACCTTCAACATGCTGCGCTCCAACGACCTGATCTGGACCTTCGTCGTCAATAACTACCTGATGGGCAAGGAGCCCTTCCCCTTCGACCTGCTTTACTGGAACTCCGATTCCACGCGCATGCCCTACAAGATGCACAGCTATTACCTGCGCAACATGTACCTCAACAACCTGTTGCGCGAGCCGGGCGGCATCACCCTGCTCGACACGCCGATCGACCTGTCCAAGGTCAAGACGCCGTCCTACTTCATCTCCACCATCGAAGACCACATCGCGCCGTGGCGCAGCGTCTATCTCGGCTCCACCGCGCTGGGCGGCCCGGTGCGCTTCGCCCTGGGTGGCTCGGGCCACATCGCCGGCATCGTCAATCCGCCGTCGGCCAACAAGTACGGTTTCTGGACCAATGACGCCCGCCCGGAAACGCCCGACGAATGGTTCGAAGGTGCCAAGCAGCACGAAGGTTCGTGGTGGACCGACTGGCAGAAGTGGATCACCAAACTGAACGCCGAGAAGGTGCCAGCGCGCGATCCGGCCAAGGGCAAACTCAAGCCGCTGGAAGATGCCCCCGGTTCCTTCGTCAAGTTCCGCCTCGACACGCAGAAAAAGACGAAGAAGTGACCAGCGTTCCTCCAGGACGCGAAGCGGGCGCCGGGTCGCAGGACCCGGCGCCCGTTGTTTTATCCGTCGCGCCGAAGCGGGTGGTGTTCGACACCAACGTGCTGGTTTCGCTCTACGTTTTTGCCGACAGCCGCTTCGCACCGCTGCGGGCACGGATTGAAAGCGGCAAATGGCTGGCGATCACCAATGAGGCCTGTTTCCGCGAGTTCCACCGCGTACTCGGCTATCCAATGTTCGCGCTACCGGAAGACCGGCAGCAGGCGGCGCTGGCCGCCTATGATGCCTGCGTCACACACCATGCACAGTCCGCACAAGCCGCGCTTGCCGCCCTGCCGCGCTGCAAGGACCGTGATGACCAGAAATTCCTCGAACTGGCCCGTGACGCCAGCGCCGACTTTCTGGTGACGGCGGACAAGGCCTTGCTGAAACTGGCACGGCGCGACCGGCTGCGCGGACTGTTCCGGATACTGACGCCGGAAGCCGCATTGGGGGAAATGTGACCCGGCCTTACTCGTGCCGCAGCGCTTCGATCGGATCCATCTGCGCCGCGCGCCGTGCCGGGAAGTAGCCGAAGACGACGCCGATCGCCGCTGAAAACACCAATGCCAGGACGTTGATCGAGAGATCGAAGCTGTAAGGCACGCCCATCGCACCAGCCAATCCCCACGACGCACCGGTGGCGATGACGATCCCGATCAGGCCACCCAGGGCCGACAGCACCACCGCCTCGATCAGGAATTGCAGCAGCACTTCGCCCTCCAGCGCGCCGATGGCCAGGCGCAGGCCGATCTCGCGGGTACGTTCGGTGACGCTGACCAGCATGATGTTCATGACACCGATACCGCCCACCAGCAGGCTCACCGCCGCCACGGCGCCGAGCAGGTCGGTCAGCACGCCCATGGTGCTGGACAGCGTTTCGGCCAGTTGCTGGGTGTCGAAGATGTTGAAGTTGTCGTCGTCGTCTTCGGCCAGCTTGCGCCGTTCGCGCATCAGTTGCCGCAGGCTGGCTTTCAGCGGCACGCTGTCGCTGCCCTCCTGCATCGACACCAGCAGCATGTTGACCTTGCGACTGCCGGTAACGCGGCGCTGCAGGGTTTGCAGCGGCACCACCACGGTGTCGTCCTGGTCGCCCATGCCGCCCTGTCCCTTGGCGGCGAGGATGCCGATCACGTCGCAGGAAAACTGCTTGATGCGCAGTTGCTGGCCGAGGCCCGCCTGCCCGGCGATGCCGCCGTAAATCTCGCGCCGCACCGTCTCGCCGATGATGCACACCGCCGAGCCGGCGAGTTGTTCATCGGGCTCGAAGAGGCGTCCGGCGGCAAGTTTCCAGTTGCCGGTGTCGAACCACGCGTTGGTGCTGCCGACGACGCTGGTCGCCCAGTTGCGGCCATTCGCCACCACCGTCACGCCGGCACGGCCTTGCGGCGCCACGGCGGCGACCCCGCCGATCTGCGTCATGATGGCTGCGGCATCGGCCTCGGTGAACTGCGGCACCCCGCCGCCACCGCCGCCTCCTCCGCCTGGCGTCCGCTGGCCAGGCATCACCATCAACAAATTGGTGCCGAGGCTGGTGATCTGCATCTGGATCGCCTGCGTGGCGCCGTTACCGAGCGTGACCATGGTGATCACCGAACTGACGCCGATGACGATGCCGAGGATGGTGAGGAAGGAGCGCAGCATGTTGCGCCGGACCGAGCGCAAGGCCAGCATGAAGACGCTGAACAACATCAGGCGATCTCCGTTTCCGCGATGGCGTCCGGGGCCGCCGTGGCCGGATGCGGGTTGGCCGCGTCGCCGGCAATGCGGCCGTCGACGAAGTGCACCATGCGCCGCGCATAGGCCGCCATGTCGGGTTCGTGCGTGACCATCAACACGGTAATGCCGTGGTCGCGGTTCAGCCCCAGCAGCAGGCCCATGATCTCGTGGCTGCGCCGGGTGTCGAGGTTGCCGGTGGGCTCGTCGGCCAGCACCACCGCCGGCTGGGTGACGATGGCACGGGCGATCGCCACACGCTGCTGCTGCCCGCCCGAAAGCTCCGCCGGCGTATGCTGTTCCCAGCCGCCCAGGCCCACCGCCTGCAAAGCAGTCGCGGCAGCGGCACGGCGTACGGCAGCACTGTCGCCGCGATACAGCAACGGCAGTTCCACATTCTCCTGCGCCGAGGTACGCGCCAGCAGGTTGAAGCCCTGGAACACGAAGCCGAGAAAGCGGCGCCGCAGCCGCGCGCGCCGGTCGCGCGA
>JAIOPW010000328.1 GCA_021413665.1 Rhodocyclales bacterium
AACATCGGCGAACGATCCAGGCCGGAACGAATGATGTCGTGCGTGAGTGCATTGGTGTGGGTGATCCAGCACGGAACCTGCCGCGGATGCTGGCTACGGCTACCCATGAAAGAAAACACCGGCTCCGGGTCATCTCCGGGCTGCGCCTGCAACATTGAGTAGTCGATGCTACGCCCGTCGAGACGCGGCGGCGTTCCGGTCTTGAGTCGACCGACCGGAAGCTGGATCTCCTTCAGGCGCTCGGCCAAGGAAATCGCCGCGGGATCTCCAAAGCGCCCTGCCCGGTAGCTGGCCAGCCCGACATGAACCAGACCATTGAGAAAAGTCCCCGCGGTCAGCACTACGGTCGGGGCCTCGAAACGGATGCCGAGTTGCGTCACCACACCACCGACACGGTCGCCCTTGAGGATCAAGTCGTCCGCAGCTTGCTGGAACAGGCTTAGATTGGGCTGGCTTTCAAGACGACGACGAATGGCCAGCTTGTACAACTGGCGATCGGTCTGGGCGCGCGTAGCCCGCACCGCCGGCCCCTTTGAGGCATTGAGGATGCGAAATTGAATGCCTGCTTCGTCGGCCGCAGTCGCCATCGCACCACCCAAGGCGTCGAGCTCCTTGACCAGATGCCCCTTTCCGATCCCGCCGATCGAGGGATTGCAGGACATTGCTCCCAGGGTTTCGATGTTATGGGTGAGGAGCAGGGTTCGCGCTCCAGACCTGGCAGAGGCCAGCGCAGCCTCGGTTCCCGCATGGCCTCCGCCAATCACGATGACATCGAATGAAGCTGGGAAATACACGGCGTGCGACCCAAACAAAAAGAGGCGCAATCATACGCCTCTCGTTGAGAAAACCAAATTTAGCCGTGTTTCACGTGAAACCGCAACGACTTGGTTTCACGTGAAACAACACCTCAATGCTTACCACCCAAGCCGAGGTAGGACTCGACCACTTTCGGATCATCAACCAGTTGTTCGCTGGGACCTTCCAATGCTATTTCTCCTGTTTCCAGCACATAAGCGTAATCCGCAACCTGCAAGGCGGCCCGCGCATTTTGTTCAACCAGAAGGATGGACACACCCGTCTTCTTGAGGTCTGCAATTACCCGAAATATCTCGCGCACGATCAACGGCGCAAGTCCGAGGCTGGGTTCGTCAAGCATCAACAACTTGGGCTTCGCCATCAGCGCACGAGCCACGGCAAGCATCTGCCGCTCACCGCCTGACAGCGTGCCGGCGTGCTGCATCCGCCGCTCCTTGAGCCGCGGAAATATCTGGAACACCTCCTCCATGGTTTGGCCATGATCGCGATGTCCCACCCGGTGCCGCATGAAGGCACCCAGCAACAAGTTGTCCTCGACACTCATTTCACCAAACAGCGCGCGCGATTCAGGTACCAGGTTAATGCCGAGCGCAACCATCTGCTCCACCTCTGCGTCGCCAACCTCCTCCCCCTGAAACCGGATGACCCCGCGCGTGTGTGGCAGCACGCCCATGATCGAAGACAGCATTGTGGTCTTGCCGGCGCCATTGGGACCGATCACCGTGACGATTTGCCCCTCGCCAACCTTGATGTTTACGTGATGCAGCGCCTCGACCTTGCCATAGGCGACACACAGATCCTCGACTTCGAGAATGACCCTGGGTTCCTTCATCAATCGACTCCGCCGAGGTAAGCCTCAATCACTGCCGGATTTCGCTGCACATCATCGGGCAGGCCCTCGGCAATTTTCTCGCCGAACTCCATGACCACCACCCTGTCGGCCAGACCCATCACAAAATCCATGTCGTGCTCCACCAGCAGGATACCCATGCCTTCACCGCGCAACTTGCGCAACAGGTCCGCCAATGACTGCTTTTCCAGATAGCGCAAACCCGCCGCCGGCTCGTCGAGCAGGAGCAAACAGGGATCAGCGCACAAGGCCCGCGCGATCTCCAAAGTCCGTTGTTGACCCAGGGCAAGGCTGCCCGCCGCGTCGAACATCGAATCCTTCAGACCCACCCGCTCCACCTGGCGCGCAGCCTCTGCCAGCAACCGCTGCTCCTCACTCCGCTCCAGATGCAGCATGGCCGGCAACACGCCCTTGCCGCCGCGCAGGTGTGCGCCAATGGCGGCATTCTCCAAAACGCTCATGGTCGGCAGCAGCCGGACATGCTGAAACGTGCGGCTCATTCCCAGCTTGGCGATTTGGCGCGAATTGAGGCCGGTCACCGACCGACCCCGAAACAGCACCTCGCCTTCGGTTGCCCGATCGACCCCGGAGACACAGTTGAACATGGTCGACTTGCCGGCCCCATTCGGGCCGATCAAGGCCATTATCTCGCCCGCCCCGACAGTGAGACTCATGTTGTTGTTCGCCACCAGACCACCAAAACGCTTGACGACATTTTTTGCCTCCAGCAGTACCTGGCCGGTGTCGGGCATGGATTTCCGCGGCAGCGGCTCCCCTTGAGGCACCTCATGCCGCTGTACGCGCTGCGGAACAAGGCGTACCAGAATCGGCCAGAGACCGTCACGCGCACGTTGCAAGACCAGAATCATCATGAGGCCGAAGACGATCATCTCGAAATTGCCGGACGCTCCCAGCAATTTCGGCAGCCAGTCCTGGAGCCACTGCTTGAGCACGGTAATGACCCCCGCCCCGATCAATGCGCCCCATACATTGGCAGCGCCACCGACGACAGCCATGAACAAATATTCGATACCTATATGCAGACCGAACGGTGTCGGATTGACGAAGCGCTGCAAGTGGGCATACAGCCATCCGGAAACACAGGCGAACAAGGCAGCGATGAGGAAGATGACTGTCTTGGAGCGCGCGGTATCCACACCCATGGCTTCAGCCATGACAACTCCGCCTTTGAGCGCACGAATTGCGCGGCCCTCGCGGGAATCAAGCAGGTTTTGCGTAAGCCAGACAGCAACCAGCAACACTGCCCAGATCATGTAATAGTAGCTGCGGCCGTCTTTCAGCTCGACACCAAACAAGGCTAGTGCCGGAATGCCTGACATCCCTGTATGGCCACCAAGAAAGTCGAGATTGCCGAACAAGTAGTAAAGGCTGATACCCCAGGCTATGGTCCCCAGCGGCAGGTAATGTCCCGAAAGCCGCAATGTCAGCAGACCAAGTACAAGCGCGACTACCGCAGTAACCAGCAGGCCCGCCAACAGACCCAACCACGGCGAGCCGCCTAACATTGACGCCCAGCCGGGAAGACCTTGTGCGGTCGACAGGTAGGCCGTGGTATATGCGCCGAGCCCGACAAAAGCCGCCTGCCCGAAGGACATCAGCCCCCCGACGCCGGTGAGAAGCACCAGGCCCAGGGCGACAATGGCGTAGAGGCCAATGTAGTTGAGCAATGTGACATGGAACTCGGAGACCACCTGCGGCGCAAGCAGCAGCAGGCCAAGGAACCCGGCGAGAAGGACACGCGGCGACATCATTCGTCCTCCTCGACGTGCCGAGTGGTCAGCGAAAGCCAAACCAGTACCGGAATAATCAAGGTGAATACGATCACTTCCTTGAAGGCGGAAGCCCAGAAGGAAGAAAACGCTTCCAGCAAACCGACCAGTATCGCGCCCGCCGCGGCAATCGGATAGCTGCCGAGGCCGCCAACGATGGCACCGACAAAGCCCTTCAAGCCGATGAGGAATCCGGTGTCGTAGTAGATCGTCGTAATGGGTGCGATCAGAATTCCGGAAAACGCCCCGATGAGCGCAGCCAGCAGAAAAGACAGCTTGCCGGCCATGATGGTCGAGATCCCCATCAGGCGCGCGCCGGTGCGATTCATCGCTGTCGCGCGCAAAGCCTTGCCATAGATGGTGCGCTCAAAAAATACCGCTAGCGCGACGATCAACAGCAAGCTGGCACCCACCACCCACAGCGTCTGTCCATTCACCTTGACCAGACCCAGGTCGAAGCTCGCATCCGAAAAGGCTGGCGTGCGCGAACCTTCCGCACCAAAAAACAGCAGTCCCAGGCCCACCAGGGCAAGATGTACCGCAACCGAAACAATCAGCAAGACCAGCACACTGGCCTCCGCCAGCGGCTGAAAAGCCAGACGATAGACCATGGGCCCCAGCGGCACCACCAGGACCAGCGCCAGTGCTATCTGAGCCAGCAACGGAAACTCGCTTGGCTTCAGCAGGAAGACAATCGCCGCTACGGCAGCCGGATAGACCAGATTCCAGCCGACGATACGCGGAATCCGGCGCAACACGCCGGAACGCAACGCAATGGTGAGATCAACCAGGGCAACCGCAACGCCGGCGCCGATCAGCAACCAGAGCGTACCCGGCGTCTTGCCGGCCTGAAAACTTGCCAGGGTCAAGGCGCCGAAAGCAACGAATTCGCCTTGCGGAATATAGATTACGCGGGTGACCGTAAAGACGAGTACCAGTGCCAACGACAACAGCGCATAGATGGCGCCGTTGGTTATCCCGTCCTGCCCCAGCAGGAGCGCAATTTGCAGATCCATCATCCGTTCTCAAGTAAGCCCGTGAAACCTGTTGGGTCGCCCGCGGCGTCAAGCTCAGACCATGGCAGACCCATCTCGGATCCGCCCCTCCGGGAAGCAACGCGAGCCGGATGCATTGCCCGATTCGCCTTTTTCGTCTTTATTCCTGTATCCGCAAAACCTACTTGTCGAGCTTCCAGGCCCCCTTGTCGATCTGCACCATGACACGGGCGCGCTGATCGAAACCCAGATGATCGCTGGGCGACATGTTGAATACGCCATGTACACCAACCAGATCCCTGGTGGCTTCGAGCGCATCGCGCAAGGCGGCACGAAACTCCCTGGTGCCCGGCTGCGCCTTCTTAAGCGCCGCCGGGACGGCGTTCTGCAGCAACAGCCCGGCATCCCATGCATGGCCACCAAATGTCGCCACACTGCCTTTGCCGTGAGCCGCTTCGTACTTCGCGATATACATCAACGACGGTTTCTTGATCGGGTTGTTGTCCGGTAATTGTGCCGCGACCAGCATCGGACCAGCCGGCAGATATGTTCCCTCGACGTTCTTGCCTCCCACGCGCAGGAAATCATTGTTGGCCACGCCATGCGTCTGATAGAACTTGCCGGCGTAGCCCCGCTCTTTCAGTCCGACCTGCGGCATCGCCGCTGGTGTTCCCGAACCCGCGACCAGCACGGCGTCCGGCTTGGCCGCCATGATCTTCAACACCTGCCCGGTCACTGACGTGTCGGCACGACCATATCGCTCGTTGGCGACGATCTTGAGTTTGTAGGTATCCGCGTACTTGGTAAATTCCTGATACCAGCCTTCGCCGTAGGCGTCATTGAAACCGATGAATGCGACGGTCTTGATGCCGCGGTCCGCCATGTGGGCGGCGATGGCCGTCGCCATGTGCTGGTCGTGCTGCGGGGTCTTGAACATCCACCTGGTCTTCGGGTTTGCCGGATCGACAATCCGCGCCGAAGCCGCCATCGAAATGGCGGGTGTTTCTGCCTCCGCCACGACGTCGATTATCGCCAGCGAATTGGGAGTAATGGTTGATCCGATAATGATATCGACGTGGTTTTCCGAGATCAGCTTGCGCACATTCTTGACGGCGGTGGTCGTGTCCGAGGCGTCATCGAGAACGATATAGCTCACCTTCTGGCCGGCAATGGTGGCAGGCAACAAGGCAATCGTGTTCTTCTCCGGAATTCCCAGCGAGGCCGCCGGACCGGTCGCGGACAGCGTAACGCCGACCGTAATGTCGGCATACACCGAAAAAGCGGCGCCGACCGTCGCCAGTGCAACGACAATGTTATTAAATTTCATACGCGAAGCTCCCCCCAGTTTAACGTCGCCCAGATGCATCATTAGGCGGCAAAAATCGCACATAATGAACTGTATTACTTGTTAGTATAGACAAACCAGAAGCAAAGTGCAGAATATTACATGGTCCAACCACCAGCATAGCAACATCGGTACAAATACGGCCGCTTTGCCGGCGCAAAAAGCACAGGCCAGCATCATGCAAACGTGTCATACCCAAGACGCGCGATCAGCAGCGATGCGACAGCAATGAACACCCCCCGCACGAAACCACTGCCGTGACGCAAGGCTAGTCGCGAGCCGAGCACCGCCCCGGCGATGTTGAATACGGCCATCGCCAGCCCCGTGATCCACAATACATGCCCGCTCGGTGCGAAATAGGCCAGTGCCGCAGCGTTGGTGGAGAAATTTACC
>JAIOPW010000329.1 GCA_021413665.1 Rhodocyclales bacterium
ACGTCGTTCTTGCCGGCGATATGATCGGCGGCAATGAAGGTCGGCAGCGTCTCTCCCGTTCGCTTGAGATGGGGCATGACCCCGGCACTGCGCTGAAGCGTGGGCTCCGGCAGCTCACCCGCAGCGACATGAGCCGAGTAGAGGGCCGGCAGAACGGGACGTTCAGCCACTTGTGGCGGCTCCTGCGGCTTCTGAATTGGATCAACCACTGGCGTTGCTGTCCGCAGCGGGGCTTCTTCCTTCGGACGGTCCTCGCGACGCGGTGCGGCAATTTCCGCCTCCCGCGCCGGCTTGACCGGAACCGGCAAGGCAACTGCCGGGGCGGGCTTGATGGCGGCCTCTGCCGGACTTGCAACCGGCACGGCACGGGATACGGGCGCAACGAACGGAGAAGATGACTGGCCCTGCGGCGCAGTGAGATCGACACGCACGGTGGGCGCCGGAGCAATCTGCACCGGCTGAACGACAAGAGGCTTGGCCGCGACGACGACGTCCACAGGGACCGCGGCTGCAGGTGGCGTGCCGGCGCCCAGCAGGGCGGGATTGACGCGCAGGGGTGGCAGCGCCTCCGCTGCCGCGCAACCCGCGGTCAGTGCCAGCACGACAAACAGTGAGCCGCTGCCGAATTGTCCGCGATGCGATTGAGACATGCCGTATCGGTGAGTTGGCGCAACGGGACGGAAGATCGCGGACGCGGGATGCGCGCGCCGCGCGTCGGCAAAGCCCTGTTCCGGCCGATGCTAGAATCGGTAATTCTAACACTTCAGACCCGCGGAACGCGCTCTACGACAAAGCTTTTGAGCCATTCCCCGCGACTCGCGCACCCTCGAATATGGAACGCCGCAAGCAAATCATCGAATGGCTTGATGCCCAGTGTCCGGGCCGCGGTTTCGCCCTGGCACCGGCCTCCGCCGACGCCAGCTTCCGTCGCTATTTTCGTGCCACTTTCGACGATGGCACGACGCGGATTGTCATGGATGCTCCGCCCGCCAATGAAGACTGCCGGCCCTGGCTGGCCGTACAGACGCTGTTTCAGGACGCCGGCGCTCATGTCCCGGAAGTGTTGGCACAAGACCTCGAACGCGGATTCCTGCTGCTCTCGGACCTCGGCAATACGACCTATCTGCAAGCGCTGGACGCGGACAATGCCTCAATGCTATACGCCGACGCAATAGCTGCGTTGATCAGGATCCAGCGGGCGAGTCGCCCGGGAGCGCTGCCCGAGTATGACCAGACCCTGCTGCGCCGCGAACTCGACCTGTTCCCGCGGTGGTATCTGGAAAAGCACCACCGGATGATGCTCTCCGAGAACGACAAGCAGTCGCTGGAAGCCGTGTTCAAGCGCATCCTGGCAGTAAACCTGGCCGAGCCGAAAGTCTTCGTCCATCGCGACTACCACTCGCGCAATCTGATGTTTGTTCCGCCCTCCTCCGCCGGCAATCCGGGCATCATCGATTTTCAGGATGCCGTGTATGGCCCGATCAGCTACGACATGGCGTCGCTGCTCAAGGATGCCTACGTCGAATGGGAGGAAGACCTTGCACTCG
>JAIOPW010000330.1 GCA_021413665.1 Rhodocyclales bacterium
CGCCGTGCATGGCGGCTACAGCCCCGATCCCACCACCAAGGCCGTCGCGGTGCCGATCTACCAGACCACATCCTACGCCTTCGACGACACCCAGCACGGCGCCGACCTGTTCGACCTCAAGGTCGCCGGCAACATCTACACCCGCATCATGAACCCGACCACCGACGTGCTTGAAAAGCGCATGGCGGAACTCGAAGGCGGCATCGCGGCGCTGGGCGTGGCCTCCGGCATGTCGGCCATCACCTACGCGATCCAGACCATCACCGAAGCCGGCGACAACATCGTCTCGGCCGGCACGCTCTACGGCGGCACCTACAACCTGTTCGCCCACACCCTGCCGCAGTTCGGCATCGAGGTGCGCTTCGCCGACTACCGCAAGCCGGAAAGCTTCAAGCCGCTGATCGACGGCCGCACCAAGGCCATCTTCTGCGAGTCGATCGGCAACCCGCTGGGCAACGTGGTCGACCTCGGCGCGCTGGCGAAGATCGCCCATGAAGCCGGCATTCCGCTGATCGTGGACAACACGGTGCCGACGCCCTACCTGTGCCGTCCTTTCGAGCACGGCGCCGACATCGTGGTGCATGCCTTGACGAAATACCTGGGCGGCCACGGCAACAGCATCGGTGGCGTCATCGTCGACTCGGGGAAATTCCCCTGGGCCGAACATAAAGAGCGCTTCAAGCGCCTCAACACGCCGGACGTGTCCTACCACGGCGTGGTCTACACCGAGGCGCTGGGCCCGGCGGCCTACATCGGCCGCTGCCGCGTAGTGCCGCTGCGCAACACCGGCGCGGCGATTTCGCCCTTCAATTCCTTCCTCATCCTGCAAGGCATCGAAACCCTGGCCTTGCGCATGGACCGCATCTGCAAGAACACGCTGGCCGTGGCGAACTTCCTCAAGGGCCACGCCAAGGTGAAGTGGGTCAATTACGCCGGCCTGCCCGACCACGCCGACCATGCGCTGATCCAGAAATACATGGGCGGCCGCGCCTCGGGCATCCTTTCGTTCGGCGTTGAAGGCGGCATGGCCGGCGGCGGCCGCTTCCAGGACGCGCTGAAGCTGGTGACGCGCCTGGTGAATATCGGCGACGCCAAGAGCCTGGCCTGCCACCCGGCCAAGTCCTTCGGCCTTCTTTTATGTGATCACCGTCGGCCGCTCGCGGCCGGTGCGCAGCCTGAGCTGCGACAACTCGTCGGCGATGCCGATCAGCTCGGCCAGGCTGAACTGGGCATCCGCACCCTGCCGTGACGGCTCGGCCTCGAAGGCTTCGAGGTAGATGCGCAGCGTGGCGCCCTCGGTGCCGGTGCCGGACAGGCGATAAACAATGCGCGAGCCGTCTTCCATGACGATGCGCAAACCCTGTCCGGTACTCAAACTGCCGTCGATCGGATCGGTCTAACTGAAGTCGTCGCAGAACTTCACCCGGTAGCCGCCGAAGCGCTGGCCGGGCAGCACGGCGAACTGGTCCTTCACCTGCGCCATGACGCCGGCCGCGACATCGGCGGGCAGCGCTTCATAGTCGTGGCGCGAATAGACGTTGCGGCCGAACTCGGCCCAGTGCCGGTAAAGAATCGCCTCCACCGACAGCCGCCGCCGGGCCAGGATGTTGAGCCAGAACAACACAGCCCACAGGCCGTCCTTCTCGCGTACATGGCTGGAGCCGGTGCCGAAGCTTTCTTCGCCGCAGAGCGTGACCTTGCCGGCGTCCATCAGGTTGCCGAAAAACTTCCAGCCGGTCGGCGTCTCGTAACAGGGCACACCGAGCTTGTCGGCGACACGGTCGGCCGCCGCGCTGGTCGGCATCGAGCGCGCAATGCCGGCGATGCCATCCGCGTAGCCAGGCGCCAGCGCGGCATTGGCCGCAATCACCGCGAGGCTGTCGGAAGGCGTGACGAAGAAGCCGCGGCCGAGGACCATGTTGCGGTCGCCGTCGCCGTCGGACGCGGCGCCGAAATCCGGCGCGTCGGCGCCGTACATGATCTCCACCAGCTCATGGGCATAGGTCAGGTTGGGGTCGGGATGGCCGCCACCGAAATCTTCCAGCGGCACGCCGTTGATCACCGACCCCACCGCCGCGCCCAGGCGCCGCTCCAGGATTTCCCTGGCATAGGGCCCGGTCACCGCGTGCATGGCGTCGAAGCAGAGCTCGAAGCCGCCGGCGATGAGTTTGCGGATCGCTGCGAAATCGAACAGCGACTCCATCAATTCGGCATAGTCGGCCACCGGGTCGATCACGTCCACCGTCATCCCGCCGAGAACACTTGAACCGGGTTGATCGAGAGCCACATCGGGCGCATCGATGATGCGGTAGCTCGCCAGTTCGCGGCTGCGGGCGAAGATGGCATCGGTGACCTTCTCCGGCGCCGGCCCGCCGTTGCCGGTGTTGTACTTGATGCCGAAATCGCCCTCCGGCCCGCCGGGATTGTGGCTGGCGGAAAGGATCAGTCCGCCGCAGGTGCCGTGCTTGCGGATCACGCAGGACGCCGCCGGGGTCGACAGGATGCCGCCCTGCCCCACCAGCACACGGCCTATGCCGTTGGCAGCCGCCATCCTGAGAATGACCTGGATCGCCTCGCGGTTGTAGTAGCGCCCGTCGCCGCCCAGCACCAGCGTGCTGCCGGCGGGCGCGGCGATGGTGTCGAACACCGCCTGGACGAAGTTCTCCAGATAAGTCGGCGCCTGGAACACGGCGACCTTCTTGCGCAGGCCTGACGTGCCCGGCTTCTGGTCGTTGAATGGGGTGGTGGCAACAATGTCGATGTTCATGGGAATTTCCTGCAGACGCTATGTCAACGCCGACAGACTACCGCAAACCAATCGCCTGGCCATGCCGTTTGTGTGATTTCAGGGGCGGGCCAGGAGTCGGCGCGCCGGCCCGCGAAGCGGCGTCCGCGGCAGACAGGGTCCGATACGGTGCCGCACGCACAAAAGCCACTCCCGCCCCGCAATATTCAGGAGTAGCATCCGGCCGGAGTGTATTTCCATGCATCAAAGAGGGAATTTTGTGGCCAGAAAAGTATCCAAAAAAGCAGCAGCGGCCATATCTTCGGTCATCGCCGAAATGGCGGTGGCACCTTCACCGGGCAACGAAGTGGGCTCTATCCTTGAACAGAGCTTTCTCGCCATCTTCGAACGCTCGCCGATCGGCATCGGCATTGCCGGTTCGGACCAACGCTACCGGATGGTCAACCCAGCCTTCTGCCGCATGCTCGGCTACAGCGAGGCGGAGCTGCTCAGCAAGAGTTACATCGACATCACCCACCCTGACGATGTCAGGCCGAATGTTGGAAAGATCGAGGGGCTGAAGGCGGGCGAAGGCAGCCATTTCTCGATGGAAAAGCGCTATGTCCGGAAGGATGGCGAGATCGTCTGGGTCTTGCTGAATGTGGTTACAGGGAACGCCGATGGTGGCAAAGACCCCTATACGATAGGACTGGCGGAAGACATCAGCGAGCGCAAACGCACCGAACAGGCGCTTGCCCGCAGCGTGGAAACCTTTCGCCGTCTGGCGCAGATTTCACCGGCGGCCATATTCCGGGCCGACGTGAATGGCGCCTGCACCTACGCCAACCGGCGCTGCGAAGAGGGAACAGGGCGTGCACTGGCGGAACTGCTAGGCGACGGATGGCTGCGCGTCATGCATCCGGAAGATCGCGAGCGCGTCATGGCTCAGTGGCGGCTGGACATGGCCGCCCATCAACCGAAGCCGCTCGAATGGCGGGTGCTGCGGCCCGACGGCACGGTGCGCTGGGTGCTCAGCGAAGCCGCCGCCGAACTGGACGAACGCGGCAAACCGATCGGCTATATAAGTTGCCTGTCCGACATCACCGAACTGAAGGAACGGGAAGAACGGCGCCGCGCCGAGCTGGCGGACCAGCGCGACACCCTGGTACGCGAAGTGCACCACCGCATCAAGAACAACCTGCAAAGCGTCGCCGGCCTGCTACAGCGCGAGCTGGGCAGGTTTGCCGAACTCGACCCGCGACTGGAAACGGCGATCAGCCAGGTCCATGCCTTCGCCGCGGTGCACGGCTTGCAGAGCGCCAGACCCGACGAGGCCGTTCGTCTGTGCGACAGCGTCAGGACCATCTGCAAGACGGCCGCGGACCTGTCGCAGCGGCCGGTACGGTTCGACATCGAGTGCGAGCAGACCACCTTCCGGCCGGTCGGCATCGAGCATGGCGAGGCGGTTCCGGTGGCACTGGTGCTCAACGAAC
>JAIOPW010000331.1 GCA_021413665.1 Rhodocyclales bacterium
TCGACGCCTTCCTTGTACATATCCCACAATGGGGACAACTCGCGCAGCTTGCCCAGCTTGTCGTGCAGCAGCTTGATGGTGAAATCGATTTCCTCTTCCGTCGTGAAGCGGCCGAGCGTGAAACGGATCGAGCTGTGCGCGAGTTCGTCGGAACGCCCCAGCGAGCGCAGCACATACGACGGTTCCAGGCTGGCCGAGGTGCAGGCCGAGCCGCTCGATACTGCAATGTCCTTGATCGCCATGATCAGCGACTCGCCTTCGACGAAGTTGAAGCTGACATTCAGGTTGTGCGGTACGCGCTGCTCGATGTCGCCGTTGATGTAGGTTTCCTCGATGTCCATCAGGCCCTTGAGCAACTTGTCGCGCAACATGCGGATGCGCTCGTTCTCGACCGCCATTTCCTCGCGCGCAAGGCGGAAGCTCTCGCCCATGCCGATGATCTGGTGCGTCGCCAGGGTGCCCGAGCGCATGCCGCGTTCATGGCCACCGCCGTGCATCTGTGCCTCCAGGCGAATGCGCGGCTTGCGCCTCACATACAGCGCGCCAATGCCCTTGGGGCCATAGGTCTTGTGCGCGCAGAAGGACATCAGGTCGACCTTCAGCTTGGAGAGGTCGATCGGCATCTTGCCGGTGGCCTGCGCCGCATCGACATGGAAGATCACGCCCTTCTCGCGACAGATCTCGCCGATCTCGGCCAGGGGCTGAATCACGCCGATCTCGTTGTTCACCGCCATCACCGAAGCGACCACGGTATCGGGCCGCAGCGCGGCCTTGAACTGCTCGACGGTGATCAGGCCGTTTTCCTGCGGCACCAGATAGGTCGCCTCGAAGCCCTGGCGCTCAAGTTCCTTGACCGTATCCAACACTGCCTTGTGCTCGGTGGCCACCGTAATGATGTGCTTGCCCTTGGTCCCGGCATAGAAATGCGCCGCGCCCTTGATCGCCAGATTGTTGGATTCCGTCGCGCCCGAGGTCCAGATGATTTCCTTGGCATCGGCGCCAACCAGCGCGGCGACTTCCTCGCGCGCTTCCTCTACGGCCTTTTCGGCTTCCCACCCATACGAGTGTGACCGC
>JAIOPW010000336.1 GCA_021413665.1 Rhodocyclales bacterium
GGGGCGGGGGGGATGGTCCTCGCAATCCCCCGATAGGGGGTTGTGGCCCCACTCGCCGGCGATGGCATTGGCCCCTGTCAGCACCTTGCCGTCGACCACGATGCCGCCGCCGACGCCGGTGCCGAGGATGACGCCGAACACGGTCTGCATCCCGGCACCCGCGCCGTCGGCCGCTTCCGACAGGGCGAAGCAGTTGGCGTCGTTGGCCATGCGCACCTCGCGTTGCAGCGCTCGTTCGAGGTCGCGCCGCAGCGGCTGGCCGATCAGGCAGGTCGAATTGGCGTTCTTGATCAGGCCGCTGGCGCGTGATTCCGCGCCGGGTATGCCGACACCCACCGTACCGCGAGCGCCGACTCTCTGCTCCGCCGCCGCGACCAGCCCCGCCACCGCCATCACGGTCGCCATGTAGTCGCCCTGTGGCGTCGCCACGCGCTCGCGCAGGAGCACGATGCCATCGTCGCCAAGCGCGATGATCTCTATCTTGCTGCCGCCGAGGTCGACGCCCAGGCGCATCAAACGACAGTCGCCATTATTTACCGAACAGGCCCTTGAGCTTGTCCTTCACCTTCTCTTCGGCCTTGGCCTTGACCTCCTGCTTCTTCTCCTCGACCTTGGCCTTGGCCGCATCCGCCACCAGGCTGCCGAACTCGATCTTGTAGGAAAGATTCTCGAAGGGACCGGTGACGCGCACCGGCACGGTGAGGCCCTTCAACTGGTCGAGGCCCTGACCCCCCTGGCCCGCACTGCTGGCGACCACGCTCGCCTTGGCCAGGTAGTTCATCTGGCCGCCGCCGATGTCGATGTCGCCGGCGCCCGCAAGCCGCAGGAAGGGCGACTTCATGGCCAGGTCCTCATTGTGGGCGACGCCGCTGGCGATCTTGAGCGACGCGGTCAGCTCGGAGAAATCGGTCTTGTCGCCAGCCTTCGCCTGCTGCGTCGAGTCTTGCTTGGCAGCGAGCTTGCCCTTGAGGTCGCGCAGGCTTTGCGCCAGGTTGATGCCCTTGATCGCGCCGTCCTTGAGGCTCAGCGAAGCCGTCCCGCCCAGGGCCTTCTTCATCGCCGCCACGCTGTCGCCGTGGCTGCTGACGTCGAGCGCCACGTTGCCGCGCCCTTCCAGCAGGTCCTTGTCGGCGAGGTCCTTCATCAGCGGATTGATGCTGACGCCGGCCAGGTTCTGCTTCAGCGCCAGATGATTGCCGTTGGCGTTGAGCGACAGGCTGCCGGTCGCCGTGCCTTCGTAGAGGTTCACGCTGAGCGGCGCGACATCAAGGCGGCCATTCGCCATGTTGATTTTGGCATTGAGCTTGGCCAGTTTCAGCTTCGACACCTGCAGCGCGCCGACGCGGATCGTGCCATCGATGTCGAGGCCCTTGAGCGCCGAGAAATCCAGCTTGTCGTCCTTGGCCGCCTTCTCTTCCTTGGCCTTGGGCGGCAGGTACTTGTCCACGTTGAGCTGGTCGATGTCGAGGTCGAAGCCCAGCGCCAGCGGCGCGAACTTCGCCACGCGAACTTTGGTCACGATCTTCGATTCGTCGAACTGCGTGGTGAGTTCCAGCGCCGCCGTCTTGTGCGCCAAATCGGCGCTGAACCTGCCGGCCAGCGGCAGCTTGAGCTGCTTCATCGGCATCTGCGGATTGGCGAGGTCGACGTTCCCGGCGAGCTTCTCCAAGGCCACGGTCTGCGCCTCGAGGTTGGCCGTGACGGGCGAATCGAGATGGGCCTTGAGCGCGCTTTCGCCGAATCTGGCATCGACGTCCAGCGCCAGCTTGCCGATCTTCAGGGTCTGGGCATTGCCGGCAACGCCCGACAGCAGAAGCTTGGCCGCGACGCTGCGGCCCCTGCCGCTCAGCGTGGCTGTCAGGGACAAGGATTCGCCTCCGGAATTCTCCGGTGAAACGACAAGCTTCGGTGCTTCCAGCTTCAGCTCGAAGGCATCGGCATCACTCTTGCCCTTGGCGGCCAGGGACAAGGCGTCGACCGTCATGGTGTGCTTGAGGCTGTCGGCCTGGATGCGGCCGGTGCCGAGGTCGAGATTCGACAGCGCCGTGGTGCTGCCGGTCTTTTCGTCGCGCCAGGTGAACTGCGCGTTCGCCACCTTGATGCCGGCGATGTCGAGCCGCATGGGTGTGCCCGCCGTGTTGCCGGCGCCGACTGTCGGCTTTTCGCTCTTGCCGCCCGTCAGGTCGGCAATGCTCAGCGTGCCATCCTTGCGCTTCACCACCGTCGCCTTGAGGCCGTCGACCTCGACTCGCTGCACCTGAACCTGCTTCGACAACAGCGGCATCACGGCAACTTCCACCCGCGCCGATTCGAGCGCCAGGAACTCGTCCTTGCCGCCCGGTTCCGATAGTGTCAGGCGGCCAAGCCTGATGCCGACGCTGGGCCACACCGAAAGTTCGAGCTTGCCGGTGATATCGAGTTTGCGCTGCTTCTGTTCGAGGACGCCGCGGCTCAATTCGGCCTTGATCTTGTCGCCGTCGAACAACGCGTAGAGGACGCCAATACCTGCCGCGAGCAGGGCGAGAACAACGCCGATGGCGATACCGAGGATGCGGAGTGCTTTCATGGAATCTTCCCGTTATGGCGAAATGCGCTAGATTACCGAGGTTATCAGACCGAGAGGAATCTGCATGAAATCGGGAACCGCTTCCGCGACACCGACGGCGGTGCGCGCGCCCTGCGTCAAGGTGTGCCAGATGGACCCGGCGACGCAGCTTTGCCTCGGCTGCTGCCGCACCCAGGAAGAACGCGACTGGTGGGTGGCCTACAGCGACCAGCAGCAAAGGGACGTGCTGCAACGCTGCGAGCAACGCCGCGAAGTGCTGGCGAGCGGCACCGGCGAACTGGCGCCGAGCATGGGGGTCGTCGAGTCACGGCGGAAAAGCCCGGGCGCTGCGGGTTCAGGGAATTGATGGCGCCTTAACCAAAGCTGATTGGTCAGGCCGCCGACGCCCGTTTATGCTCCCGGCACTACTCTTGGGGAGGCGGGCATGGCGGCAACCGAAATCAGCGAAAAGTTCCCGAAGGGACGCAACGCGCTGGCGACCGCGGCGCGACGGCGCAAGCAGGAGCGTGTGCAGACGGGCCCCAGGGAAATCCTCACGCCCTTCCGCCCCATTCCGCTCGACGTGCCGGAGGGGATGAAACCAAACGAATTTTTCAACAGCGCCGAAAATCTCAAGGACCTGGTGCACAACAACGGCCTGCTGCAAAACCCCGAGGGCCTGCTGCTGTATCGCAAGGCGCTGGGCCACAGCAACGAGTTTGACGCCTCGGTGATCTACAACACCTCGCGGCAGATCCTCGACCCGCTTGGCCGCCCGGTGCGGCGCACCCAGGTCGCGGCGCCGGTGAAGAAGGTCTGGAACCGCATGAACCAGGTCATCATCGACTACATGCTGGAGCGCTATCCCGACCCGACGCGGCATCTGGTACTCGCCGGCGAAGCCAGCCTCGACGCCACCTGGCCGCTGACCTCGCCCGGCGTGCCCAGCATCCGCATGCTGCACAACCACTTCATCGTCTTCGACCAGGCCGCACTGCGCGTAGCGCCCTTGGCCGACACCGACAACCCGAACCTGACCGACGGTGGCCAGCACTCGCTGTTCCAGGCGCACATGCGCGAGGTCTATCGCGACTTCTTCGCCGGTCTTGACCTGCGCATCCTGCGCCCCTGCACCGAGGGCGCCAGCCGCATCGCGCTGACCGGTTATCCGCAGGGCCTGCCGAGCTGGGAAATCTGGGGCACCGACGGCGGATCGGCGGCGCTGAAGGAAGTGCGCTTCTGGCAGGAATACGACACCCTGCTGCAGGGCTTCATCGATTTCTACCGCGCCTTTTTCAGCCAGGTGTCGACACGCAACGCGCCCATGCCGCACGACATCCACTTTCCCGAGCTGGTCGAGGAACGCCTGCTGTCCAACAACGATTTCCTCAAGGCGGCCAAGATGGTGCGCGAGCGCTGCATCACCGATGCCCGCTACGCCAACTCAATCAGATGGCAACCCGCTTTCAAGCAACTGATCTACCGCAACGACGATGGCAGGCTCGTCGTCACCATCAGCCAGAACTCGATCGGCAATGCCATCACCGAGCTGCTCGGCGTGGTGGTCAAACGCATTCCCGACGCGGAAGCCTATGCCCGCACCGAGCCGGCGCTGATCGCGCAGTTGCTCGAAGTGCGCCGCCGCCTGGTCGAAGCCGACCTCGGCGAAGGCATCGCCACGCCCTACTGGGCGGCAAGTTAGGCGCCTTCCTGTTCAGCGAGGCGCCGCAGCACCAGCGGAAAAAAGCCGGTCAGGAAGCAGGCGATGGCCGAAACGATCAGCGCCCAGCCGGCGAGTTCGTCGCCAAACAGCGGATGCACGCCGCGCAGCATCCCCGCCAGCGCGGCGATGCCGGCCAGCAGGAGCAGCGCGCCGAGCGCGCTGAAGACGAGGAAGGTCCAGGGCCAGTGGCGGGTTTTCATGGGTCGCAATGCAGTCAGGGTCCATCATTCTAGAGCGGACATCGGTCCGGACAAATGGCTGGCACCTGTGTGCGACAGCGTACAGAACCGTGATCAGCATTCCGCATAGCCTGCGGGAGCCCGTGTAACATCAATGTCGCGAACCACAGCAGCGAGCCAGGTACCATGAAGTTCAAGGATTACTACGAAACTCTCGGCGTTCCGCGCGACGCCGCCCAGGACGCGATCAAGGGCGCCTATCGCAAGCTGGCGCGAAAGTTCCATCCGGATGTGAGCAAGGATCCCGATGCCGAGGCGCGCTTCAAGGAACTGGGCGAAGCCTATGCGGTGCTGAAGGACCCCGAGAAGCGCGCAGCCTATGACCAGATGGGCAGCCAATGGAAGACCGGACAGGACTTCCAGCCGCCACCGGGCTGGGACGCCGGCTTCGAGTTCAGCGGCCGCGACTCCGGCGCTGGACAGGGTAGTGAATTCAGCGACTTCTTTGAATCCCTGTTCGGCCGCCAGGGCCGTTCGGGCCAGCACATGCATGCGCAGGGCCGGGATCATCACGCCAAGGTGCTGATCGACTTGGCCGACGCCTACCACGGCGCCCAGCGCAGCATTTCGCTGCGCATGCCGGTGCTGGATGCGCAGGGTCGCGTCACGACGCACGAGCGCACGCTCGACGTCAGCATCCCCAAAGGCATCCGCGCCGGCCAGCACCTGCGCCTGGCCGGCCAGGGCGCGCCCGGGATGGGCGAAGGAGCGGCGGGCGACCTCTACCTCGAAATCGCCTTCAAGCCCGATCCGCTGTTTCGCGCCGACGGTCGCGACGTCTACCTCGACCTGCCGCTGGCGCCGTGGGAAGCCGCGCTCGGCGGCTCCGTTGCGGCGCCCACGCCCGACGGCCCGGTGCAGCTCACGATTCCACCCGGATCGGCCGCCGGCCGCCAGTTGCGCCTGAAAGGGCGCGGCATCCCGGGGTTGCCGCCGGGCGATCTCTACGTGGTGCTCGCCATCGCGCTGCCCGTGCCAGGCCTGCCACGCCGAACCGCAGCATGTGACGGCCTGGGTTGTCGAAGGCGTGCTGCAACCTGTCGGGCAGTCACCGCAGGAGTGGCGCTTCGGCGGCGAATCCCTGCGCCGGGCGCGGCTGGCGCTGACCTTGTCGCGCGACCTGGAAATCAACGCGGCCGGCGTCGCCCTGGCGCTCGACCTGCTCGATGAGATCGCCGCGCTGCGGGCGCGGCTGCAGCGCCTCGGAGCCGGCTGAAGGAACGCCGGGCCATGCATTTTCATGGCCTCAGCGCCGAACAGGCCCTCGCCAGCCTGAAGACCTCGGCGGCCGGCCTCGACGCAATCGAGGCGACACGCCGATTGACCGAATTCGGGCCGAATCATGTCGAGGAAGTCGCCCGCGAGAATCTGCTGCTCGTCTTCGCCCGCGAGTTCACCCATTTCTTCGCCATCATCCTGTGGATCGGGGCCGCACTCGCCTTTTTCGCCGAACAGTTCGATCCCGGGCAGGGCATGGCTCGCCTCGGCATTGCCATCATCGGCGTCATCATCGTCAATGGCATCTTCTCCTTCTGGCAGGAATACAAGGCCGAGCAGGCGGTCGCCGCCTTGCGCCAGTTGCTGCCGCAGAAAGCGCAGGCACTGCGTGACGGCGTGATCGCCGAGCTGCTCGCCGCCGACCTCGTGCCGGGCGACATCGTGCTGCTCGAAGAGGGCAATTTCGTTCCGGCCGATTGCCGCCTGGTCGAAGCCTTCGGCCTGCGCGTGAACACCGCGACGGTCACCGGCGAATCCCTGCCCAAGGCACGCAACACCGAAGCGAGCAGCGAGGATTCGCCGCTGTATGCGAAGAACGTGGTGCTGGCCGGCACCTCGGTGGTGTCCGGCCAGGCGCGCGCCGTGGTGTACGCCACCGGCATGCATACCGAGTTCGGCCGCATCGCCCACCTGACGCAGACCGCTGGCGAGGCTTCTTCGCCGCTGCAACGCGAAATCGCCAGGCTGTCGCGCATCGTCGCGATGCTCGCCACGGGAATGGGCGTGGCGCTGTTCTTCGTCGGCCAGGCGATGGGCTTGCCGGCATGGGAAAACGCCTTGTTCGCAATCGGCATCATCGTCGCCAACGTGCCGGAAGGCCTGCTGCCGACGGTGACGCTGTCGCTGGCCATGGCGACGCAGCGCATGGCGAAACGCAACGCGCTGGTGCGCCACCTGCCCGCGGTCGAGGCGCTGGGATCGACGACGACGATCTGCAGCGACAAGACCGGCAC
>JAIOPW010000337.1 GCA_021413665.1 Rhodocyclales bacterium
GATCCTTCTTCCGTCCGCAAGCGCGATAGGCCGCGACGTAGGCGGGCCAGTCGATGTCGCGGCTTTTGCCGACCTTGCGCAGGGCCAGCACCATGGCGCTGTCCAGCGATTCGGAGAGCGTGTCCATCTTGACCGCTTCGAGCAGGGTCATCAGCGCCCTGGCCGGCAGCACGCGCACCATGATCGGGACGACGCGCGCCAGTTCCTCGTCGCGGGTGCGGAAGTCCTTGGGGCCGTAGAGGTCGCTGAGGAAGAATTCCGCCGCCGGGTTGTAGCGCTTGCTCGCCAGCAGGTCGGTGTAGCTGCGTGCCAGGCGCGCCGCCTGCCACTCCTTGAGCCGGGGAAAATCCTCGGGTTCAGGGTCGACGGCCCGCGCCGCGCGCAGTTCCCGCGCCTCGGCGATGCATGCCGCCAGTTCGTGGCCGATCGCTTCCTTGTCGAGTTCCTCATCCATTTGGCGGATTATCCATCCTGTCCATGCGGGCGTTAGAGTGCCCTGCCTAATCTGTCGGTGGCGCGGCGCATAAACTGGGACAATAAGCTGTGCCCATCCAGGAGGAGCCTTGGAATGAATGCAACCGAACCCCTAGCGCATCAGGACGCCGACGCCGCGGGCTTCAAGAGTGTTTTCGAAGCCATGCATGCGTCGACCCGGCGCAGCCCCGCAGTGGAACGCAACCGCCGCCAGGCGCGGCTGGATGCGCTGCTGGCGCTGGTGCACGACAACGCCGAGCGTTTCGTCACGGCGATCTCGGCGGACTTCGGCCATCGCTCGGCGCATGAAACCCGCCTGCTGGAACTCTTCCCCAGCCTGGAAGCGGTGCGCCACACGCGCTCGCACTTCGGCGCCTGGATGAAGCCGCAACGCAAGTCGGCCTCGATGTGGTTCCGCCCCGGTCGGGCGCGCATCATCAACCAGCCGCTGGGCGTGGTCGGCATCATCGTGCCGTGGAACTATCCGCTGTTCCTCGCCATCTCGCCGCTGGCGGCGGCGCTGGCGGCCGGCAATCGCGTGATGGTCAAGATGTCGGAATTCACGCCGCGCACCGGCGAACTGCTGGCCGAACTGGTGGCGAAATACTTTGCCGCCGAGGACGTCTCGGTGGTGCTGGGCGACGCCTCGGTCGGCGCCGATTTCGCCCGCCTGCCCTTCGACCATTTGCTGTTTACCGGCTCGACCAAGGTCGGCCACGACATCATGCGCATGGCGGCGGACAACCTGACGCCGGTGACGCTGGAGCTGGGTGGCAAGTCGCCGGCGATCATCGGTACCGATTACCCGCTGGCCAGGGCGGCGGAGCGCATCATGGTCGGCAAGCTGCTGAACGCGGGACAGACCTGCATCGCGCCCGACTACGTGCTGGTGCCGGCGGGCCGCGAGCAGGCCTTCGTCGAGGCGGCGCGCGCGGTGGTGGCGAAGTGCTTCCCGGACATGGCGAACACTCCGGACTACACCGCGATCGTCAATGACCGCCACTACCAGCGCTTGCAGGGCTACCTCGCCGACGCGCAGGAACGCGGCGCGACGATCGAGCCGCTGTCGATGGCGCCGGCCGACGCCACGCGGCGCAAGCTGCCGCCGCTGGTATTGCTGAATGTCGATGACGGCATGCGCGTGATGCAGGACGAGATTTTCGGCCCGCTGCTGCCGGTGCTGCCCTACACGGACCTCGACGCGGCCATCGCCCATGTCAATCAGCATCCGCGTCCGCTGGCGCTGTACTACTTCGGCAATGACAGCGGACCACGCGACCGCGTGCTGAACGAGACCGTGGCCGGCGGCGTCACCATCAACGACACCATCC
>JAIOPW010000338.1 GCA_021413665.1 Rhodocyclales bacterium
TCGGCGTTCGCCCGCGCCAGGTCGGCCCCGCCGCCCATGGCGATCGACACCTGCGCCTGCGCCAGCACCGGCGCGTCATTGACGCCATCCCCCACCATCGCCACGGTTTCGCCAGCCTCCTGAAAGGCCTTCAGCGCCGCATGCTTTTCTTCCGGCGACAGGCCACCACGTGCGTCCGCAATATCAAGCTCGGCACCAACTCGCGCCGCGGCGGCCGGCGCGTCACCGCTAAAAATGGAAAGCCGGGTGCCGGCGGCAACCAGTTTGGCCGCCATTGCGGCCGCCTCCGGGCGTATGCCGTCGCTCAAGCGAAAGAATGCACCCCATCCGTCGGAACTCCCCAGTGCAATCACCGTGTCCCCCAAGGGGACTTCCTGCGGGGCGTCGCCAGCGCCGACTATGGCCTGAATCCCGCCCGGAACCCCCTCACCGTGAAGCATCCCGACGAATTCGGGACGCCCCAGGCGCCAGACCCGCCCCTCGATCGTTCCCTCGACGCCTGCGCCGGTCGTGGTGCGCGATCCGGCCACATCGATTCCCGCATCTTTGCCGCCCGAAGCCAGCGCCCGCGCGATGGGATGCTCCGAGCCGCGCTCGAGCGCAGTGGCCAGCGCCAGCGCACGTCCGGCATCGCTCCGCAGGGGCAGGGTTTCGACGAGTTCCATGCGTCCCACCGTCAAGGTGCCGGTCTTGTCGAAGACGAAACGATCGGCGCGCGCCAGGGCCTCGATCGCATGGCCACGTGTCACCAGCACGCCGCGGGCGGCCAGCGCCCCGGTCGCCACGGTCAGCGCCGCCGGCGTCGCCAGCGACAAGGCACAAGGACAACTCACCACCAGCACCGCGACGAAAATCCACAAGGCCCGCGACGGATCGATCCACCACCAGCCGAGCGCAGTGGCAACCGCCAGCACCAGCAGGGCGATGATGAAACGCCCCGCTACGCGATCGGCCAACTCCACCAGGCGCGGCTTTTCTGCCGCCGCACGCTCCATCAGGCGCTGGATCGCCGCCACGCGCGTCGCCTCGCCGACCCGTTCCACGCGCATCACCAGCGGGCTGGCGGTATTCACGCTGCCGCCGATCAGCGCATCACCGGCGCGCTTGGGCACCGGACGGCTCTCGCCGGTGAGCAGGGATTCATCCGCCGCGCTCATCCCATCGAGGACGAAGCCATCCGCCGGCACGGTTTCGCCGGGCTTGACCTGCGCCACATCACCCGCACGCAACTCGGCCACGGCAACGCGCTCGCCCGCCGCATCCGCGCTGGCGACCGGCCATGCCACGAGGCGGGTGGCGAAGGCCGGGATGGCCCGCGCCAGGGTTTCCACGCTGCGCGCCGCTTTCTGCCGCGCCATCATCTCCAGATAGCGCCCGGTGAGCAGGAAGAACACGAACATCGTCACCGAGTCGAAATACACCTCGCCGGCGGCTATCAGCGTCGCCCACACGCTGGCGGCAAACGCCGCACCGACGCCCAGTGCCACCGGCACATCCATGCCGACGCGATGCAGCTTCAGGTCGCGCCAGGCACTGGCAAAGAAAGGCGCGGAGGAATACAGGATCACCGGCAGCGTAAGGATCAGGCTGGCCCAGCGCATCAATTGCTCGATGTCCGGCGTCATGTCGCCATTGGCGAGGTACACCGGTATGGCGTACATCATCACCTGCATCATGCCGAAGCCGGCGACGAACAAGCGCCACTGCGCCGCCTTGCGTTCCTTCTGTGCCAGCTCCTCGGCGCGCCCGATGTCGTAAGGATGGGCTCGGTAGCCGATCGCGGCGATCGCTTCGAGGATCGCGGAAAGGCGGGTAATGCGCTCATCCCAACGCACCCTGGCACGTCGCGTGGTGTAGTTGATGTCGACGGCGGTCACGCCAGGCTGGCGGCGCACGTGCGATTCATTGAGCCAGACGCAGGCGGCGCAGGTGATGCCTTCGAGGATCAGCGCCGCTTCTTGCTCATGCTCTCCGGCCGGCCCCTCGGCGCGGCGCACGAAGTTCTTCTGCACGTCGGGATGATCGAACAGGCCAAAATCGGCCAGAACCTGCGGCAATGCCTCGCGCGGACTTTCCGGCAGGGCGTCGCGATTCCGGTAGTACTCCGCCAGGCCGTTGGCGACAATGGCCTGTGCCACCGCCTGGCAACCCGCGCAGCACATGTCGCGCCGGGCCTGCTCGATCTCGACCGGGAACTCCGCCCCTGCCGGAATCGGCAGGCCGCAGTGGTAGCAGGCTTCCTTATCGGCCATGTTCCGGCCGCACGTTCACGCTGCGCTTACTTCGGCGCCATGCGGATGGCGCCATCGAGGCGTATCACCTCGCCGTTGAGCATCTCGTTCTCGATGATGTGCCGCACCAGCGCCGCATACTCGGCCGGCTTGCCCAGGCGCGAGGGAAAGGGAACCATCTTGCCCAGGGAATCCTGCACGTCCCGGGGCAGGCCGAGCAGCATCGGCGTCTCGAAAATCCCCGGCGCAATGGTCATGACGCGGATGCCGAAGCGCGCCAGTTCGCGTGCGATCGGCAGGGTCATGCCGACCA
>JAIOPW010000034.1 GCA_021413665.1 Rhodocyclales bacterium
TGTAGATGATGACCTGCACGTCGGACAGGTCCGGCAGGGCGTCCAGCGGCGTCTTCAAGACCGCATAGATGCCCGCCAGGGTGACGAACACCGTGGCGAGGACGACGAGAAATTTGTTCCGCGCCGACCATTCGATGAGGGCGTTCAACATTTCATTTGGCCCGCGCGTCGAGCTTCGTGATCACCCACTCGCCGGGCTTGCGTTCGACGAACTCGATGTCGATCGCGGCTCCGGCCTTGACCTTGTCCACCAGCGACGGGTTGGCCAGGATGAAGTCCATGGTCATCGCCGGCCACTTGAGGCTGGCGACCGGGCCGTGGGTCATGGTGACGACGCCGCCTTTCAGGTCGATGGCTTCCAGCGTGCCGGCCGCCTTGTGGCTGACCGACTTCGCTGCCGGCGCGGCATCGGCCGGCGCCAGGCCGCTGAGCGCGGCCTTGAGATTGCTCTCGGCGTCGATCAGGAAGTTGGCGGCCACCACCACCATGTCGCCCTCCACAATGCCTTCCCGCACTTCGACATGGTCGTCGCTGCGCGCGCCGAGCTTCACTTGGCGCGGCTCGAAGCGACCCGCCGCCTTCTGGATCAGGACAACCTGCCGCGTGCCGCTGTCGATCACGGCCGAGACCGGCACCGTGACCACCTTGGCGCTACCGCCCACCGCCAACTCGACGCTGGCGTACATCGCCGGTTTGAGCAGCCCGCCGGGGTTGGCCAGTTCGATGCGCACCGGCACGGTCCGCGTCTCGGCCTTGAGCGTGGGATAAATGTAGGCCACCGTTCCGCTGAAGCTCTTGTCCGGATAGGCGTTGATGGCGACCTTGACCTTCTGCCCGGCCTTGAGCTGCGCGATGTCGCGCTCGAACACGTCAGCAAGTACCCAGACCGAGGAAACGTCGGCGATCTGGTAGAGCATTTCGCCGGGCATGAAGCGCATGCCGGTCACTGCCTTCTTTTCGATCACGAAGCCGCCGGCGGGCGAGCGGAAAGTGAGCGTGCGCTTCGCCTCGCCGCCTGCGGCCAGGGCCTTGATCTGCTCTTCGGAAATGTCCCAGTTGCGCAGGCGCGAGAGGCTGGCCTCGGCCAACTGGCGCATGCCGGACTGCATCTCGGCGCCGGCATCCTTCATCGCGGCGACGCCTTTCGCCGCCACCACGTACTCGCGCTGTGCCGAGACCAGTTCCGGGCTATACACCTCGAACAGCGGCTGGCCCTTGCCCACCGGCTGGCCGGTGGCGTTGACGTGCAGGCGCTCGACCCAGCCTTCGAACTTCGGCGCCACGTTGTGCACGCGGCGCTCGTCGATCTCGACCCGACCGGCGGCGGTGACCTGGCGGGCGAGTTCACGCAGGCTGGCGGCCTCGATCTTCACGCCCAGCTTTTGCACCTTCTCCGTACTGATCTTCACTTCGCCCGGCGCCGATGCGGCATCGTCCTCGCCCTCGTAGACGGCGATGTAGTCCATGCCCATCGAATCCTTCTTCGGCACCGGCGAGGTATCGGGCAGGCCCATGGGATTGCGGTAATAGAGCAGCTTGCGCGGCTTCTTCGCCGCGGCATCGGCCGCGACGATCGTGCCGACGGCGGCAGTGGGAGGCATGGCTTCGCCGGCTCCCGAGCCCGTCTTGCCGGCCCAGTATCCAGCGCCGAGCGCAAGCAGCAGGGCCGGAACCACGGCCAGGTATCCGTTCTTCATAGCTCTTCTCCCACCATCTTCTCGATTTCGGCCAGGCGCGTCTGCTGGTCGCCGCGCGCCTTGACCAGTTCGCCGCGGGCGCGGCGCAGTTGCCGATGCGCGTCGAGTACAGCGGCAAAATCGGCACGGCCGTTTTCATAGGCGGCCAGCGCCGCGTTCAGGTTCAGTTCGGCCTGTGGCAACAGGCCGGTGGTCACCAGCGACTCCAGCCGTCGCGCGACGTCCAGGCCGGCAACGCTTTCGCTGAGTTCGGCAAGTGCCTGATTGAGGGTGCCTTGGCGGCGCAAGCGCGCGGCTTCCAGATTCAACTCGGCCTCACGTTCCTGCGCGCGACGGCTGCCCTGCTGCAGCGGAATGTTGATCTCGAACATCAGTTCCCACTCGGCGACGCGATTGCGCACCTGGGTCGGCGCGATGCCGAGGTTCACGTCGGGATAGCGGTTGCGCTCCACCAGATCACGGCCCTTCTCCGCGCCGGCGATGCGCGCATCGTCCGCCGCAAGCAGGGGGTTGTTGGCACGCAGGCGCGCTTCGAGTGCGACCATGTCCAATGCCGCCACCGGCGGCAGCAGCCGCAGCTTTTCCGGCGGGCGCAACTTGACGTTTTCCGGGCGCCCCAGCAGGGCGCGCATGCGCGCGCTGGCTTGGGCGCTCTCGCCTTCCAGCATGACCAGGTCGGTCTCCAAGGCGATGATCTCCGACTGCGCGCGCAACGCATCCTGCTGGCTGCCGAAGCCGAAGGCATAGCGGGTGCGGGCGATCTCGGCAACGCGTCGCATCAGGTCGAGGTTTTCCTGCGCATAGCGGATGCTGGTCAGATGCACGTGATGCTGGGCATAGGTCAGCTTGATGCGGGTGGCCAGATCGATCCAGCCGGCGCGCGCCCTGGCCTGCGCCTCGTCGGCACCGGTGCCGGCGACGTCCCGCCGCAGGTCACGCTTGCCGAACCAGGGCAGGGACTGGCTGAAGACATAGCGTGCGCTGCCGATGCGCGGCGGCAACAGGTTTCCGCTGGCATCCGAGCCCTCGTTGGTAACGTTGCGCAATTCGGTACGCAAAACCGGATCGGGCAAGGCGCCGGCCGGCTCGATCCGCGCCGCCGCCGCGTCGGCTTCGGCGCGCAAGGCGGCGAACTCGGGGTGGCGGGTCCGGGCGAACTCGAGCAGACTCTCGACCTGGCCGCCGATCAGCCGCTCGGGTTCCGCCGCGCATGGTGGCGCCGCTGCCGCAAGCAGGAGTGCCGCGAGCACGACAGGATGGGGGCGCATGGCCCTACTTGGCCGCGTCGATGCTGATGACGGTCAGCGCGCCCTTCACCTCGGCCGAACGGAAGCGCACCTTGTCGCCTTCCTTCCATGGCTTGAGCATCGCGGGATCCCTGGCCTTGAAGCTCATGGTCATCGGCGGCATTTTCAGATTGACGATTTCGCCGTGGGCGATCGTGACGTTGCCGGCGGCCAGGTCGAGCTTCTTGATCACGCCATCGGTCAGCGGCAGATGGCCGTCATGGGCCTGGGCAGAACAGGCGAGAGGCAACAGCATTGCCAGGGTGGCAAGCACACGAATGGGGTATTTCATGGGTATCTCCCGTAGAGCGACAACATATGGCGGGCACGAGGAAACACCTCGCCCGCCAGCCTGAGAAAAATCAGGCGGTCGCTCTGGGAGGGTGTTGCGGAGGTTCGGCGATGTGGCTGGGCGGTGCGGCGACCGCCGGTATCACATAGTGGTGTCCGGCCGGCAACAACCCGGCCGTCAAGGCAGTGCTTGGAATGAACCCGGCACCGGCGATGTGGCACATCTCGCAATTGTCACAGCCGGCATCATGGTTCGGCGCCTGGTCCTGCCCCATTGCCTCGTGGCAAGGCATGGCCTCGGGCTGCGTTGCTTGGTCCTGCGCATGCCGGCACAGCGACATGGACAAGCCCGCCATGGCCTGCACGGGCAGGCAGAGCGCGGCGAACAACAACAGGAAGCGGGCGAAGCGGGCATTCATGGCAGGAAGCTTACGCCGCATCGGCCGGCCGTGCAAGCCGATGCGGCGGTCTTCGCGCTTACTCTTCCTCGTCCTGCGGCCTGAAGCTGGCGGCCAGCTTCTGCTGCACCTGCGGCGGCACCTGGGCGTGGCGCACGAACTCGATGCTGAACGAACCCTGGCCGGCGGTCATCGATTTCAGGCGCGAGGCATAGTCGGTGATCTCGGCCAGCGGTACTTCGCCGGTGATCGACGCCGTGTTCCCCGGACGCGGGTTGGTGCCGGTGATGTGGCCACGCCGGCTCGACAGGTCGCCGGTGAGGTCGCCGATCGCCGCCTCGGGCGAAACAATCTCGATGGCGACGATGGGTTCCAGCACGATCGGATTGGCGGCGCGGATGGCCTCGACCACGGCCTTGCGGCCGGCGGTGACGAAGGCGACTTCCTTGCCGTCGACCGCATGGGTCTTGCCGTCATAGACGATGACGCGCAGGTCCTCGACCGGGAAGCCGGCCGTGACGCCGCCCTCCAGCGCCTGGCGCACGCCCTTCTCGACCGCCGGCATGAACACGCCGGGGATCACACCGCCCTTGACGTGGTCCACAAACTCGAAGCCGGCGCCGCGTTCCAGCGGCTCGATCTTCAGGTAGACCTCGCCGAACTGGCCGGCGCCGCCGGACTGCTTCTTGTGCCGGCAATGGCCTTCTGCCTTGGCCGTGATGGTCTCGCGGTAGGGGATCAGCGGCAGCCGGGTGTCGAGTTCGAGCTTGAACTGCGTCGCCATTTTCTCAAGCTTGTAGCGCAGGTGCATTTCGCCCAGGCCGCGGATCACGGTCTCGTGCGTGGTCGGATGGCGCTCGACTTCGAAGCAGGGGTCTTCCAGCTCCAGCTTGTGCAGGATGTCGAACAGGCGCTGCTCGTCGCCCTTCTTGCGGGTCTCGACGGCGAGGCCCTGCATCGGCTTGGGAAACTCCAGCGGCTTGAGGTGGATGTGGTCCTCGTCGTGCGAGTCGTGCAGCACGGCGTCGAAATCGATTTCCTCGACCTTGGCCACGGCGCCCAGGTCGCCCGGCAGCAGGCTGTCGACCTCGACATAGTCCTTGCCCTGCAACTGGTAGAGGTGGGCGACCTTGAAGGGCTTCTTGGCGTCGCCGACGAAGAGCTGGCTGTCCTTGCGGATCGTGCCCTGGTGCACGCGGAAGATGCAGACCTTGCCCATGTAGGGGTCAGCGATGACCTTGAAAACATGCGCAAGCACGTGCTTCGTTGAGTCGGGCACGGCCTGGAAGGGCTCGGTGACATTGCCCGGTTCGCCCTTGTAGAAGGGCGGCGGATTGCCTTCGGCCGGGTTCGGCGCCAGCGAGGCCAGCACGTGGAGCAATTGCTGGATGCCGGCGCCGGTGCGCGCCGAGGTGAACAGGATGGGGACCAGGTGGCCGGCGCGCAAAGCCTTTTCAAAGGGCGCGTGGAGTTCCGCCGCGCTGGGGTCCTTGCCTTCCTCCAGGTAACGCGCCAGCAGCGATTCATCCTCTTCCACCAGTTGGTCGATCAGCTCGCGGTGGGCGTGGGCGATGGAATCGAAATCGGCATCGCCGGCATCGTGCTCGAGTACTTCGACCACGTCCTGGCTGCCATGTGCGGGCAGGTCGAGCAGCAGGCATTCCTTGCCGAAGCGCTCACGGATCTGGCCCACCAGCCCGGGCAGGTCGACGTTGTCGGCGTCGATCTTGTTGATCACGATCATGCGCGCCAGGCCGCGCGCCTGGGCCGCGCGCATCATGCGCTCGGTGGCGAGTTCGATGCCGGTCTGCGCATTGATGACGACGATCGCGGTTTCGACGCCGGCCAGGGCGGCGACCGCCTGCCCGGCAAAATCCGGATATCCCGGGGTGTCGATCAGGTGGATGTGCACGCCTTCGGCGGCGAAATTCACCATCGCCGAATTGAGCGAATGGCCGGCCGCCTTTTCCTGCGGGTCGAAGTCGCACACGCTGCTGCCCTTTTCGACGCTGCCCTTGGCGGCGATCGCGCCGACCTTGAACAACAGGGCCTCGGCCAGCGTGGTCTTGCCCGCGCCGCCATGGCCGACCAGTGCAGCGGCGCGGATGGATTCGGTTGTGTATTTCGCCATGATGCAAACTCCCTTTTTTATGTATTCATGCCTGAGTTGTCGCCAATTTTACCCTTGGGGTCGCGCGGCCGGTCGCGTGACGGTATTCGCCACAACACCAGCGCGGTGGAGATGCCGATGAAGGCAAGCATGGCCTGTAACCAGGGCATCGCCGACAGGGTCCAGATCGAGGCGCATATGGTCAGGCTCATCAGGCTGATGGCGATGATCTTGATCCGGAACGGAATGCTGTGGTGTCGGCGCCATTCGATGATCAGCGGGCCGAAGGTCGGGTTGCGCAGCAGCCAGCGGTAGAAGGGTTCCGAGGCGCGCGCATAGCAGGCCGCGGCGACAAGGACGAAGGGCGTGGTCGGCAGGCCGGGCAGGAAGACGCCGATGATGCCCAGCAGCAGCGCGATGCTGCCGCAGGTCCATAACACCACGCGCACCAGCAGCGAAGGATGCAGCTCAGCTTCCGGGATATCCCAGGCTTCCTCCTCGCTCATCCGCGCAACGCCCGGGCGATGAAGTTGCGCGGCACCGTCGTGCGCGCTACGCGGCCGGCGAACCAGCCGCGCACGTCCTGCTCCAGCCCGATTCCATGCATGTAGTTGTAGAGCGCCTTGTTCAGCGCGACGCCCAGCACATCGTGGTCGACCCCGGTCGGGTCGACGAAGCCGACGTCGTTTTTCGCGAACGTGCCCGCCGGCAAGGGCTTGAGCCGTACGCCGTACTGCTCGGGATGGAGGCCGACCGGCGAATGCACGCTGCAGGTGAAACGGTGGAAGAAGCCGGACTGGATGCAGCCGGCAGCGAACAACTGGCGCACGTATTCGAGCGCGTCGACGGTGTCCTGAACGGTCTGGGTCGGGAAACCGTACATCAGGTAGGCATGGACCAGGATGCCGGCGTCGGCAAAGGCATGGGTGACGCGCGCCACCTGGTCGACCGAGACGCCCTTCTGCATCAGTTTGAGCAGGCGGTCCGAAGCCACTTCGAGCCCGCCCGAGACGGCGATGCAGCCGCTGTCGGCAAGCTCTTGGCATAGCGCCGGCGTGAACGACTTCTCGAAGCGGATGTTGCCCCACCAGGAGATCTCCCGCTCGCGCTTCTTCAACTCCTCGGCCAGGGCCTTGAGCGCCTTGGGCGGAGCGGCCTCGTCGACGAAATGGAAACCGGTCTGCCCGGTCTCGGCAACGATGGCCTCGATGCGGTCGACCAGGGTCGACGCGGCGACCGCTTCGTAGCGCGAGATGTAGTCGAGTGAGACATCGCAGAAGCTGCACTTCTTCCAGTAGCAGCCGTGGGCCACGGTCAGCTTGTTCCAGCGCGCGTCGGACCAGAGCCGGTGCATGGGATTGAGCATGTCCAGCAGCGACAGGTAACGATCCAGCGGCAGGCCGTCCCAGGTCGGCGTGCCGGCCTCGGCGAAGGGGATGTCGGGCTCACCGCCATCGACGTAACGCACGGCGCCGTCCTCGCGCAGGAACGTGCGCACCAGCTTCCCTTGCGGCCGTTTGCCGGCCAAGTGCTCTAGCAGGGCCAGCAAGGGGCGCTCGCCATCGTCCAGCGTGACGTAGTCGAAGTGGTCGAACACCCGGGGTTCGGCCAGGTCGCGCAACTCGGTATTGACGAAACCGCCGCCGAGCACGGTGACAATGGAGGAATCGTGCCGCTTGATCGCCTGCGCGATGCGGAAGGCGCCGTAGACGTTGCCCGGGAAGGGCGTCGAGAGCAGCACCACCTGCGGCGAGTGCCGCTTCACAGCCGCCAGGCTCTGTTCGCGCAACGTGCGGTCGACCAGGTTCTCCGGCGCGGCCAGCGCCTGCGCCAGGGGTTCGAAACTGGCCTGGCTCTGCGCCAGCGATTCGGCGTAACGCACGAACTCGAAGCGGGCATCGACCGCCTCGCGCAGCACGTCGGCGACATCGTTGAGGTAGAGCGTGGCGAAATGCCGCGCGCGGTCCGTGACGCCCAGCGCACCGAAGGCCCAGGCCAGCGGGTCACCGCCCTCGTCATCGACATAGGCGTCGAGCGGCTCGAAGCGGGGGCCTTCAGGCAGGAAGCGGCGGCCGGCGATGCGATGCGCAACGGACGGATCGCGCCCCTGCAGGAAGGCCACCGCGGCTTCGATCGTGGCGAGATAGCGCTCGAACTCGCACTCGAAGGCCTGCACCCGTGGCGTGCGCGCCTTGTCCGGTAGCGCGCGGATGCTTTCGCGCAGCGCCAGCAAGCCGTCGCGCGAAAACAGGCGCAGGGCCAGCGCCAGGGCCAGGTCCTCCTGCACCGCCGATATGCCGCGGGAACGCAGGAAACCGGTCAGGTAGGCCGTCGATGGATAAGGCGTGTTCAACTGCGTCATCGGCGGGATGACGCAGAGGATCTTCAGCGGGCTGGCGGGCATGGCATTTGCGGTGCGGACATGGCGTAATGATAGAGCCTTTGCCGCCCGCCGCCCGCTGCCGGCCGGGCAGCGGGCGGCTATTCGTGGCGAAACGGCAAACGATTGCCGAACAGCGGCACGTCGTAGTTGTCGCTGTCGCGGCCTTCCACGTAGTCCTGATGATGGCGATGGATCAGTTCGACCTCGCTCCTTGAACCAAAGATCGATGGCATGCGCTGGTGCGGGTCGGTGGGTACCACGCCAAGACTGCGGCTGCGGCCGTTGATTGCGCCGTGCTGCCAGCGCCGACTTCCGGGAAAGGAGTGGATGCTTGTGCCGCCGGCGGGTGGGCCGGCGCTTTTACGGGGTGCGTGCCGGCATCGTCGCACGGGATAAGCGGGAGCAGGCAGCCAACAGTGATCCGCAGCTTCATCGGCCCAGGTCAAAAGCGATAGCCCACGCCGAGCAAAATCACATCGGTGTCACGATGGTAGTTGGTGTTCACGCGATTCCAGGATAAACGTGCATTCCATTCCTGGCTGAGCCTGAACGCGGCCGTAGCAGTGAATATCCATGAGAACTTGCTGTCGCCACCTTCGCCTGGTGCGGGCGTGCGATACCTGTCGAGCGCCAGGTAAGGGCCGAAGCCGATCCCCAATACAAGGCGATCGCTGGCGAGGACTTCGCGTACACCCCATATCTGTGCGGTGATGCCGGTACGCCGGACCAGCCTGGCATCGCCCTCGTTCAAGAGGCCGAGCGTTACATCGACATGGCGCGCCAGGCCACGGCGATATTCGAGGGCCC
The DNA here is from genome assembly GCA_021413665.1 of Rhodocyclales bacterium. Taxonomy (GTDB): domain Bacteria; phylum Pseudomonadota; class Gammaproteobacteria; order Burkholderiales; family Rhodocyclaceae; genus Sulfuritalea. The sequence goes on from JAIOPW010000034.1 coordinate 8,973, forward strand.
GTGCGGTACCGAGTTCGGATTCATGGCTATTGACGATGGTCTTGCCGAGAAAGAGCGTGAGTTCATCGCTCGTCGTCGCGGCCGACTGGCGCGGTACCGTTTCGTGCGGCCCGCGCTCTGACACCGGCTCCAGCAGGTAGCCAATGCCGAACATCAGCGTGCTGGTATTCATGCTGTTTTGCGTGACGATGCGGTTGAAGCGCATCTGGTACAGCCAGCGACTGTCGGTGTAATAGGTCGCCGCCAGGCTGCCGACCATGCCCCAGCCGTGGAGATTCGCGTAGCCACCGCCGGCTAACGACGGCGTGGTGTCAAAGTAGCGATAGGGTCCGAGACCTGCGGCGAGCGACAGCCGGCGATCGAGCAAATTGCTGCGGCCCCAGATCTGAATGCTTTGACCGTCGCGATGGTGTCCGGGAACATGGCCTTCATTCAGCCATGAGAAGCTGGCGGCGATATTTTCGTGCAAGGGATGTTGATACTCGAAGGCCCACACGGAGGTGCTTTCCTGCGTCCCGGATTGCTTCAATCCGCCGCCAAACAAGGTCAACTCCTGAGCATGAGTCGCGCCAGCCAGCATAAGCGGTAGCGCCAGGAAGATTTTCCACATGTCTTTTCCTCAGCAAGCCTGCGTTGAGGCCAAGCCCCGCACGCGCCGTCAAGTGATTCCTGCTTGGCGGCGCATCTACGGCAGAAGGCCCATCCTGAACCGTGTCTCCGGCTTACATCGACCGGCACACAGCCTATTCCATGAAAATGCGGACGGCAAAATGGCGTCGGCGGCTTTCGCCGCCGACGCATCGTTCAGTAACGGCGAGGGTCATCCGGGCGGCGGTCCTGGCGATTGGAAATTCCATCGCCATCGCGGTCGCGATCCACACGATCAGGCACACCATCGCGATCATGATCGCGAACACGACCATGTTCGCCACGATCCCTGTCCGGAACCTCGTAAGCAACGCAAGCGGACAACAAACCGCCGGCGACGATCATCAACAGCGCAAGCTTCTTCATGTCTTCTCCTCAACACAACGACCCAATGCCCGGCGCACGGAGCCAATAACGATTGACTGCAATCCTTGCATGCCAAACCTTTCCTGCCCTGCCAGCGGATTCAGGAGGCCGTGTTCCGAAGCCCCAATCGGGCTTGCAACCGGGCACATCAGTCGGGGCTCGGGTTGCTCGGCGCTCTGGTTTGCCGGTAAGCACTGCCTTTATAGAGCGAATCCGTTTGGCCGTATGTGCGCCAGCGCCCATAGCGGCAGTTCCGTTAGCGCAGCCCGCGACAGCCGCATGTCGGCCTGGCGGGCCGCGGAAACATCGCTTCCAGATTTGCTCAAGGACTTTGAAGCAATGCGCACCGCGCTTGAACGTCTCTTCGGTGTCGGCGTGGACATTCAGGCCCGAGTATCGGATGGCTCCTTACCGCCTGCGCCCACCTTCGCCCAAGAAACCGGAATCCCTGTTCTTACGCCGGGACCGACACCTGCACCGCCTCACTCTACGGTGACGCTCTTCGCCAGATTGCGCGGCTTGTCCACGTCCGTGCCCTTCACCAGCGCGACGTGATACGACAGCAGTTGCAGCGGCACGACGTGCAGCACCGGGGACAGCAGGCCGTAGTGCTCAGGCAGGCGCAGCACATGCACGCCGGGTTCTTCATCGACCGCGGAATCGGCATCGGCAAAAACATAGAGTTCGCCGCCGCGCGCTGCGACCTCTTTGAGATTGGACTTGAGCTTCTCCAGCAGGGCGTCGTTTGGCGCGATGCTGATCACAGGCATGTCGTGGTCCACCAGTGCCAGCGGTCCGTGCTTGAGTTCGCCGGCGGGATAGCCTTCGGCGTGGATGTAGGAGATTTCCTTCAGTTTCAGCGCGCCTTCCAGCGCGATCGGGTAGTGGTGGCCGCGGCCGAGGAACAGGGCGTGCTGCTTGTCGGCGAAGCGTGCGGCCCAGGCCTTGATTTCGGGTTCGAGGGCCAGCACTTTCTTGACCGCCACCGGCAAATGGCGCAGGGCCTTGAGATGGCCGGCCTCCTGCTCGGGCGCAAGACGCCCGGCCTGCTTGGCCAGGGTCGCGGCGAGCAGGAACAATGCGGCGAGCTGGGTGGTGAAGGCCTTGGTCGAAGCCACGCCGATCTCGGGACCGGCGCGGGTCAGGAAGCGCAGCGCGCATTCGCGCACGATGGCTGATTCGGCGACATTGCAGATCGCCAGGGTGCGGCCCATGCCCAGCGCCCGGGCATGCTTGACCGAGGCCAGGGTGTCGGCGGTTTCGCCGGACTGGGAAATCGCCACCACGAGTTGCTCGGGATCGGGCACCGAAACGCGATAGCGATACTCGCTGGCGATTTCGACGCTAGAGGGAATGCCGGCCAGTTGCTCGATCCAGTAGCGCGCGACGAGGCCGGCGTGGTAGCTGGTGCCGCAAGCGAGGATCAGCACCGAGCGCACGCCGGCCAGCATCTCAGGTGCGGCGACGCCGAACAGGTTGGGGCTCAGGCTGTGCGCACCACCGATCATCTCCAGCGTGGCCGCCAGTGCCTGAGGCTGCTCGAAGATCTCCTTCTGCATGTAGTGCGTGTAGTCGCCCAGTTCGACATCGTCGGCCGAGAGGGTGCTTTCATGCACCGGGCGATCTTGCAGGATGTTTGCCGCCGTGCCGTCAGCGCCGACTATTCGAATCGAATCGCGCTTGAGTTCGGCGACATCGCCGTCTTCGAGATAGATCATGCGCCGCGTCACCTGCAGCAGGGCCGATGCGTCAGATGCCGCGTAGTTGCCGTCCTCGCCCAGACCCAGCAATAGCGGTGCGCCATGGCGGGCAACAACGATGCGATCGTCCCACTCCCGCAGCACGGCAATGGCATAGGCGCCGACCAGGCGTGTCTTGGCAAGGCGCACAGCATCGAACAGGTCGGGCGTCGATTTGAGGGTATGCCGGATCAGGTGGGCGATGACCTCGGTGTCGGTGTCCGAGGTAAATGCGTAACCGGCCGCCATCAGTTCCTGCTTCAACTCGGCGTAGTTCTCGATGATGCCGTTATGCACCACCGCCAGGCCGGCCGAGACGTGCGGATGCGCATTGCGCTCGGAAGGAACGCCGTGGGTGGCCCAGCGGGTGTGGGCAATGCCGTGATGCGCCACCTGGCCTTGCGCCTGCGCCGCCAATTCGGCGACCCGGCCGACGCTGCGCAGCCGTGTCAATGTCGGATTGAGCAGCGCCAGCCCGGCCGAGTCGTAGCCGCGGTACTCCAGCTTCATCAGGCCTTCGATCAGCACCGGGACGATGTTGCGTGCGGCGACGGCTGCGACGATGCCGCACATGATTCAGTCCTTTTTCGGGTTTGCGTTCTTGACCGGCCGCTTCCAGCCGGCGATCGACATCTGCTTCGCCCGCGAAACGGTCAATTGACCGGGAGGCGCGTCGCGGGTCAGCGTGGTGCCGGCGCCCAGCGTAGCGCCGCGACCGACAGTGACGGGCGCGACGAGCTGGCTGTCGGAACCGATGAAGGCATCGTCCTCGATCACGGTGCGGAACTTGTTGGCGCCGTCGTAGTTGCAGGTGATGGTGCCGGCGCCGATATTGACGCGGCTGCCGATCGTTGCATCGCCGACATAGGCCAGATGATTGGCCTTCGAGTGATCGGCGATGGCCGAATTCTTGATCTCGACGAAATTGCCGATATGCACGTCGCTGCCGAGTTCGGTACCGGGGCGCAGGCGCGCATAGGGGCCGATGATGCTGTCCGCACCGACCACGGCGCCTTCGACGTGGCAGAACGGCGCGATGCGCGTGCCGCTGCCGATGCGACAGTTCTTCAGTACGCAATTGGCGCCGATGACCACCCGGTCGGCGAGCTCCACACGACCTTCGAAAACGCAGTTGATGTCGATGCCGACGTCACGGCCACACGCGAGTTCGCCGCGCACATCGATGCGCGCCGGATCACTGAGCGTGACGCCAGCCTCCATCAGGGCGCCGGCGATGTTGCGCTGATGTACGCGCTCCAGTACGGCGAGCTGCAGCTTGCTGTTCACACCCTCGGTTTCCCAGGCGGAATCCGGATGCGCCGTCACCACCGGCATGCCCTCAGCGACCGCCAAAGCGACGATGTCGGTCAGGTAGTACTCGCCCTGCGCGTTGCGGTTGCCCAGCGTAGGCAGCCAGCGCGCCAGCGCCGCGGTGGGTGCAACGAGGATGCCGGTATTGATCTCGCGAATGGCGCGCTCGGCATCATCGGCGTCCTTTTCCTCGACGATGCGGGTGACCTTGCCCTCAGTTAAGTTATTGGCGCGGACGATGCGCCCGTAACCCTGCGGGTTATCCAGATGCGCGGTGAGCAGGGCCAGCGAGTCTCTGCCTGCCGCGATCAGGCGCTGCAGGGTCGAGGCGCGAATCAGCGGCACATCGCCATAGAGCACCAGCGTCTGAAAAGTCGGCGCTGGTGATACGGCAACAAAATGCGGCAAGGCCTGCAGCACCGCATGTCCGGTGCCTAGTTGCGGCTCCTGCAGCGCCCAGGTGAGGTCGGGCGCGTCGAGTGCGGTGCGCACCTGCTCGCCACCGTGACCGTAAACCACGCAGATTTTCGTCGCGCCGATAGCTCGCGCGGTATCGAGCACATGGCCCAGCAGGGGCTTCCCCGCCAGCGGATGCAAGACCTTGGGCAGGTCGGAATGCATCCGCTTGCCCTGCCCCGCCGCGAGTATGACGACGTTCAAGGCCGGATTACCGGGGCAGCGTGGTGGAGCCCATCAAGTACTGATCGACGGTGCGTGCGCACTGGCGCCCTTCGCGAATCGCCCAGACCACCAGCGACTGCCCGCGCCGCATGTCGCCGGCGGCAAACACGCCGGGCACACTGGTGCCGTAGGCCTGCTTGCCTTCGGTGTCGGCCCTGGCATTGCCGCGCGCATCCTTCTGCACGCCGAACGCATCGAGCACGCCGCCCACCGGATTGACGAAACCCAT
>JAIOPW010000339.1 GCA_021413665.1 Rhodocyclales bacterium
TTACGATGTCGCGGATGCCTGCCGCGGCAAGCTCCAGCAGCGTGTCCAGCTCGGCGCGCGAAAACGGCTCGCCTTCCGCCGTGCCCTGTACCTCGATGATGCCGCCACCGGCCGTGATCACCACGTTCATGTCCGTGTCGCAACCGGAATCCTCGGCGTAATCCAGGTCGAGCAGCGGCACGCCATCGACGATGCCGACCGAGACGGCGGCGACCAGCTCGCGCATCGGATGGCGCGCCAGCTTGCCGCCGGCGACCAGCGTGGACAAGGCGTCATGCAGCGCGACGCAGGCGCCGGTAATCGACGCGCAACGCGTGCCGCCGTCGGCCTGCAGCACGTCACAGTCGAGCGTGATCTGTCGTTCACCGAGTGCCGCCATGTCCGTCACGGCGCGCAGGGAGCGGCCGATCAGGCGCTGGATTTCCTGGGTGCGGCCGGACTGCTTGCCTTTGGCGGCTTCGCGCGCGGTGCGCGTGTTGGTGGCGCGCGGCAACATGCCGTATTCGGCGGTGACCCAGCCGGAACCCTTGCCGCGCAGAAAGCCGGGCACCGACTCCTCGACGCTGGCGGTGCACAACACCTTGGTATTGCCGAACTCGACCAGCACGCTGCCTTCGGCGTGATGGGTGTAGTGGCGGGTGATCCTGAGGTTGCGCAACTGGGCGGTGGCGCGGTCGGTGCGTTGGGGCGGGCGGGTCATGAGGAGGCTCCATTGGGTTTGTGCGGATTGCGCCGGCGGATCTGGGCGATGGCCTGCTCGATATCGACGTCGCTGACAGGTGCTTCGTGCGCCTTCCGGGCGCCGACGGCATCCGGATCGGGGGCTTCCCAGCGCATCGCGACCAGGGTCAGGTTATCCGCTCTGGGGCCGGCGGCGCGCTCGGCGGCGTCGAGCAGGTGCGGCACGGTGGTGGTAAGCGGCGCGCGACCAATTTCGGCCACCAGCGTCTCGCCCAGCGGCGACCAGGCGCCATCGGTGCACAATGCGATGAGATCGCCGTCCTGCAAGGGTATCGCGGCCGATACCTCGATCTGCGGCGCAGCGTCCCCGCCGAGGCAACTGAACACCCGGTTGCGCAAAGGATGCCCGACGGCTTCGGCCTCGCTGATGCTGCCTGCGTCGACCATGCGCTGGACGACGCTGTGGTCACGGGTATGGGCGACGCGAACCGGCCCCTGCGGATGCTGGTGAATCAGGTACAGGCGCGAATCGCCGGCATGCGCCCAACTGGCCTTGCCGTCCTGCACCACACAGGCGATGCAGGTGGTGCGCGGCGCGACGTGGGCGGAAATGCGGCATTCGGCGGCGTAACGGACGATGGTCCGGTGCGCCTGCCGCATCGATTCGGCGAGGAATTCCGCCGGCTCGGCGAGGCGGGTCTTCGCTTCGGCGCGGAAGCGCTCGATCAGGGTGTCGATCGCGATCTGGGCGGCGACCTCGCCTTGCAAATGGCCGCCCATGCCGTCGGCCACCACCATCAGCACGGTACTCTCGGTTGCCAGCCAGGCGGCGCGATCCTGGTTGATCTCGCGCCCGCCGATGCGGCTGTCATGGACAATGGTGTAGTTCATTACCAGTCACGCAGGCCGAAGCGCCACAGCCACGACCCCGGCGGCTTTTCGCTGGGTGGTTCGGCGTCGAGCGAAGCCTGCAGGGCACGCGCATGTTGCGGCCGCCGTGCCGGATCGAGGCGCAGGCATTCGTCGATGGTCGCCAGCAGTCGCGGCGAATAGTCCTCGGCGCCGCGTTGCCGGGCGGGCAACAACTGGTCATCGACCAGGCGTTCGTCGGCCGCCTGCGGCGCGGCTCCGGTCAGGGCGACATACATGCAGGCACCGACGGCATAGATATCGGTCCAGGGCCCCAGCGTGAATTTGCCGTGGTACTGCTCGGGCGCGGCATAACCCGGGGTATACATGGCGCGTGGCTCGGGCGGGCCGATATCCACGGCGTAGCGCGCGGCGCCGAAGTCCAGCAGCACAGGGCTGTCGTCGGTACGCAGCCAGATGTTGGCCGGCTTGATGTCCAGATGGAGCAGCCCATGGCCATGCACCTCGCCCAGGCCGTCGAGCAGGCCGCTGAACATCCTGCGCAGGAAGGCCTCGGTCAGCCGGCCCCAATGCTTGCGGACATGGTCGCGCAGGGTGCGGCCGGTTTCGAAGCGCATCACCAGATAGACCGTGCCGTTGGCGCGGAAAAAATTCAGGACGCGGACCACGTTCGGATGGTCCAGCCCGGTGAGCGCCCGCCCTTCCTCGAAGAACAGCTTCAGGCCGTGGTTGAAGTCGGCCTGGAATTCGGGCGGAACGGTCGGGTTGATTTCCCCTTCACCGCGCAGGGCCAGGGCGTTGGGCAGGTATTCCTTGATCGCCACCGGCGTTCCTTCGGCGTCGTGCGCCAGATAGACAATCGAAAAACCGCCGGCCGAAAGCTGTCGCTCGATGCGGTAGCCTTCAAGTTCGCAGCCGGGCGGCAGGGCCTGATTGTTCTGGGCGATCACGGTAGGAAATGGTCGGTATGGAAACGGGTTGGTCCCCGCCCTCGTGGCGAGGACGGTGTTCAAGGCTATATACTGCCGTGATTTTCCTTGTTCGCCTCCCCGCTGTAAACAACTGCTTTGGGGCGACCGGAATGGAGCCCCACACCATGATCCACAGCATGACCGGATATGCCGCCGCCAGCCGCGACCTCGGCAGCGCAGTGATGAACCTCGAAATCAAGAGCGTCAATTCGCGCTACCTGGATATCACCTTTCGCCTCAACGAAGACCTGCGCTTTCTGGAGATGCCGTTGCGCGAGAAGATCACCGAGCGCATTGGCCGCGGCAAGATCGAGTTCCGCGGCTATCTGCAGGCGCAGCCGGCGCAGTCCGGGGCGGCGCGCGAGCGGGCGCCCGATCCCGCCCTGCTGGCGGAACTCGGCAAGCTCGATGCGACGGTGCGCGGCGTCCTGCCGCAGGCCGCGCCGCTGTCGGTGGCCGAAGTGCTGCGCTGGCCGGGCGTGCTGGCCGATGACGGCCTGACGACGGAACAGTTGCAGGCGGCGGCGCAGGAGTTGTTCGCCAGCCTGCTGGATGACTTCATCGCCACCCGTGAGCGCGAAGGCGCCAAGCTGGCCGATGTCTTGCGTGACCGCGCCGCCCGCATGCGCGAACAGGTGCGCGCCGCCGAACCCCTGCTGCCGGCCGCACTGGCCGCCTATCGCGAGCGGCTGGCGACCAAGCTGCGCGAGGCCGTCGCCAACCTGGACGAGGAGCGCATCCGCCAGGAAGTCGGCGTCTTTGCCGCCAAGATCGATGTCGCCGAGGAAGTCGCGCGCCTCATTACCCACATGGATGAGCTCGAACGCGTGCTGAAGAAAGGCGGCGCCGTCGGCAAGCGCCTCGACTTCCTGATGCAGGAGCTCAACCGCGAGGCCAATACGCTTTCCTCGAAATCGGTCTCTGGCGACGTCACCGCCATCGCGCTGGAGCTCAAGCTGCTGATCGAGCAAATGCGCGAGCAGGTGCAGAACCTCGAATAGGTGGAAATCCGGCTCCACGCCGCCGCGCCGCCAAAGCCGACTCCCGGCGCGCCCTGCAACGGTTGCGGCGCCTGCTGCACCGCAGGACCCTGCCCGGTGAGCCGGGTTCTGCTCGGTCATCGCGCGGGTGCCTGTCCCGCATTGAGCTGGAGTGACGCGGGCCGCCGCTATTACTGCGGCGTGATCATTGCGCCGAAGGCGCATCTGCGGTGGTTGCCGGCATCCCTGCAACCACTTTTTTCCCGTCTGGTGCGCCGCTGGATCGCAGCCGACATCGGCTGCGACTTCGCTGCGGATATCGGCGAAGCCGCCTGAACGAAGCCGCCGGAACAGCGACTCCGCAGGCGTCGCCTACCGGTCAGTGCTTGTGCGCGGAATGAGCGTCCACAGGCTTGGCTGCGGTGGCCAATGCCTTGACGGACGCCTTCACTTCGACATTGCTGCGCTTCTTGTCCTTGCCTTCGACCACCAGCGTCACCGGCACGGTGTCGCCTTCCTTCACCTGCTGCTTCAGGTCCATCAGCATGACGTGATAGCCGCCGGGCTTGAGTTCCACGCTCTTGCCGGCGGGAAGGTCGAGGCCCTTGATGGCGCGCATCCTCATGACATCCTTCTCCATCGTCATCTCGTGCACCTCGACCACGCCGGCGACGGGTGACCTGGCCTCCACCAGTCGCGCGTCCTGCGCCGAAGTGATTTGCATGAAGGCGCCGGTGGTCTTCTGCTGCGAAACCGTGGCGCGTACCCAAGGATCCTTGACGGTGACCTGGGCCATGACGGGAAAGGCGGCGAGCAGCAGTACGGCGGCAGTGATTCGTTTCATTGGGGCTCCTGGGTTGCGGTGGACGAAATCCGGACGCGCTCGATGGCCGGCTGGCAAAATGAAAGCGGATGAGCGAAGGCGGGCACGGGCCGCGTATACTAATACAGGCAATCCCCGCACAGCCTTGACCCGAGACAACATGACCACCGGTACCCTGTTCATCGTCGCCGCGCCTTCCGGCGCCGGAAAGACCACCCTGGTCGGCCGCCTGCTGGCGGACGACCCGCGCGTGACGCATTCCATCTCCTACACCACCCGCTCGCCGCGCCCCGGCGAGCAGGACGGCCGCGAATACAATTTCATCGATGTGCAGCACTTCCTCGGCATGCGCGAGCGCGGCGAGTTCGCCGAATGGGCCGAGGTGCACGACAACTTCTACGGCACCTCGCGCCTCTGGATCGAACAGCGCCTGCAGGAAGGCTGCGACATGCTGCTGGAGATCGACTGGCAGGGCGCGCAACAGATGCGGCGGCAGTTTCCCGAAGCGGTCAGCATATTCATCCTGCCGCCGTCGATTGCCGAACTGGAGCGCCGGCTGCGCGCGCGCGGCTCTGATAGTGAAGATGTCATAGCGCGGCGCGTGGCCGGCGCCCTGGGTGAAATGCGTCACGTGGCCGAGTTCGATTTTGTTATAATCAACAATGACTTGGATGTTGCGCTCGGCCAGCTCAAGGCCGCAGTGTCTGCTTCGCGTCTGCGTTTCGGGCGCCAGCGCGCCCGTCACCCCGATGTCTTCCGTTTTCTTGATCAGGACTGAACCCCATGGCCCGTGTCACCATTGATGATTGCATCAAGCTCATTCCCAACCGCTTCCAACTGACATTGGCCGCGACCTATCGCGCCCGCCAGCTCACGCTGGGCAGCACGCCGCTGGTGGAACCGGGACGCGACAAGCCCACCGTGGTCGCCCTGCGCGAAATCGCCGCCGGCAAGGTCGGGATCGAAATCCTTACCCGCACGCAGTCCTAGACGTCATGCGAACGGGGTGAAACGTGCCGGCAATCGCGCCACCCCTTTCCGCTCCCGTCATGGACCCCGGCGTAGTGCCGGGCGC
>JAIOPW010000035.1 GCA_021413665.1 Rhodocyclales bacterium
CGAAACCCAATTATTCGTTCGAGAAACGCCAGCGAGATCTGGCCAAGAAGGCCAAGAAAGAAGAAAAGCGCTTGCGCAAGGCCGGCGCGCCCGCGAATCCGGAAACTCCGGAGCCGGCTGCGACACAGCCCGCGGCGGAAGTAAAGACGGTTCCCTGAGTCCGGCGCCTAGCGGCCGAGCCGGTAAACGGCGAGGCTGCCAAGGAAGTTGGGTTCTTCGATGACGAGCTTGCCGGCGTCGTCGAGCACCTGCCGCTCGCGGATGACGAGGTTCATCCTGGCGCACAGCGATTCGAAATCGAGCAGCGTGAAGAAGCGCAGGTTGGGCGTGTCGAACCACTCGTAGGGCAGGTCTTCGGATACCGGCATGCGACCGCCCATGACCGCCATGCGATTCTTCCAGTAGGCGAAATTCGGGAAGCTGACCACCGCTTCGCGCCCGACGCGCAGCATTTCGCTCAAGATGCGTTCGGTGTGGCGCACCGTTTGCAGGGTGCGCGAGAGCACGACGTGGTTGAAGGTCTGGTCGTCGAAACCGGACAGGCCCTGTTCCAGGTTGCCCTGGATGACGTTGATGCCGTTGCGGATGGCGGCCAGCACTTCGGCGTCTTCCAGCTCGACGCCGTAGCCCTTGGCGCCGCGTTCCTCGATCAGGCGCTTGAGCAGGGAGCCATCGCCGCAGCCGAGATCGAGCACCCGCTCACCGGGCTGCACCCAGCTTGCGATCAGATCAAAGTCGGCGCGGAACGGACCCGGCTGCCCGGCGGTGGTGCTCATGGCCTCACCCGCTTCAGGTAGCTGTCGACCACGGCGTGGTAGTGCGGCTCGTCCATCAGGAACGAGTCGTGGCCGTGGGCGCTGTCGATTTCAGCGTAGGCGACGTCCTGTCCGTTGTGCACCATGGCGTGCACGATTTCGCGCGAGCGGTCGGTGGAAAAGCGCCAGTCGGTGCTGAAGGCGACGACGAGGAAGCCGGCGCGGGCACGGGCCAGAGCGCGTGCGAGGTCGCCGTCGAAGTCGAGCGCCGGATCGAAATAGTCAAGCGCCTTGGTCATGCGCAGGTAGGTGTTGGCGTCGAACACGCCGGCGAACTTGTCGCCCTGGTAGCGCAGGTAGGATTCGATCTCGAACTCGACGTCAAAGCCGTAGCTGCCAGCGCCGGTGCGCAGCCGCCGACCGAACTTCTCGGCCATCTGGTCATCGGACAGATAAGTGATGTGGCCCAGCATGCGGGCCAGGCGAAGGCCGCGTAGCGGCCGCACGCCATGCTCGTAGAAGTGGCCGCCGTGGAAATCGGGGTCGGTGAGGATGGCCTGGCGGGCGACGTCGTTGAAGGCGATATTTTCAGCCGAGAGCTTGGGCGTGGCGGCGATTACCAGGGCGTGGCGCACCCGCTCCGGATACGACAGCGTCCATTGCAGGGCCTGCATGCCGCCCAGCGAACCCCCCATCACGACGGCCCAGGCGTCAATGCCGAGATGGTCGGCGAGGCGGGCGTGCGAGTCGACCCAATCTTCGACCGTGACGACCGGAAAATCGGCGCCCCAGGGCTTGCCGGTGGCGGGGTTGGGGCTGGCCGGTCCGGTGGAGCCGTGGCAGCCGCCGAGATTGTTAACGCCGACAATGAAGAAGCGGTCGGTATCCAGCGGCCGGCCGGGGCCGACGATGTTGTCCCACCAGCCGATGTTGCTGGTGGGTTTGCCAAATTCGTCGGCGGTATGGCCGGCGACGTGGTGATGGCCTGACAGGGCGTGGCAGACCAGGATGGCATTCGACTTCGCGGCGTTGAGCGTGCCGTAGGTTTCATACACCAGGTCGTACGCGGGCTGCACGCCGCCGCCCTTCAGTGCGAGGGGCTGGGTGAAGATCGCGCGTTGCGCGGCTACGAGGCCGACATCTGCCATCAGAGCTTGTCCAGTTGTTCGCCGATCCTGTCCGGCTCGTCGAGTTTGAGCAGCCGAGCGACGCGGACCGTAAGTTGCGCGGCATCCGCCATCATGACCTGTTGCTTGACTTCGAGCAATTGCGACGGATGCAT
>JAIOPW010000036.1 GCA_021413665.1 Rhodocyclales bacterium
GAACGCAACAGCCATTCCGAAGCGACAAAGCGAAACACCAGCCGATCCGAGAAATGCACGATCAGCGGCGCCAGCAGCAGCGACAGCACCATCGCCGCCAATACCGGTTGCAGCACCGCGGGTGGCAGCAGGTTCACGTCGGCACTGCGGGCCAGGATGACGAAGCCGAATTCGCCACCGGCGCACAGCCACAAGCCACTGCGCAGCGCCGAACCCGGCGTACTGCCCATCAATCGCGAAGCCGTGCCGACGATCGCCAGCTTGAACGCCATCAACGCCGCCAGGATGCCTGCCACCAGCGGCCACTGTCCGGCGATCTGCGGCACGTTGAGACGCATGCCGATGGCGACGAAGAACAATCCCAGCAACACATCGCGGAAAGGCTTGATGTCCTCTTCCACCTGGTAGCGGTACTCGGTTTCACCGATCAGCATGCCGGCAGTGAAGGCGCCCAGCGCCAGCGACAGTCCCGCCAGTTCCGTCAGCCAGGCGAGGCCCAGCGTGATCAGCAGCACGTTGAGCATGAACAGTTCGGCCGACTTCCGGCGCGCCACCAGGTAGAACCATTTCGACAAGGCGCGCTGTCCGATCACCAGCACCAGCACCAGCAGCACGGCTGCCTTGAAGCCGGCCCAGAGCAGGGCTTCGGCCATCGCCTCGAGCGGTTGCGAGAACGCCGGGATCATCACCAGCAGCGGCACCACGGCGATGTCCTGGAACAGCAGCACGCCGATCACCTCGCGGCCGTGGGGGGCATCGAGCTCACCGCGTTCGGTCAGCAGCTTGGACAGCATCGCCGTCGAGGACATCGCCAACGCGCCACCCAGCGCAATGCCGGCCAGCCAGGGAATACCGGCCAGCCGCGCCAGCAGGGTCGCCACCAGGGCCGTCACCAGCACCTGCGCCAAGCCGAGGCCGAAGACGATGCGCTTCATGCTGTACAGGCGCGCCAGCGAGAATTCGAGGCCGATGCTGAACATCAGGAATACCACGCCGAACTCGGCCAGATGGCGCGTCTGTTCGGTATCCGGCACCCAGCCCGCCGCATGCGGCCCGAGTACGGCGCCTACCAGCAGGTAGCCCATTATCGGCGGCAGGCCGAGCATGCGAAAGATCACCACCACGACCACGGCGGCGGCGAGCAACAGCAGAATCAGGGGCAGGGTGTCGGTCATGGGGCAAATGAATCCGGGTGCGGGGGATGCAAGGCGCGGTTGCTATAATTTGGCTCCATCATAAACGCCAGCCCACGATGAACCAAACCCTTCAACCACCCGCTGCTCGCGTTTCTGACGACGGTCGCGCCGTGGCCATGGGCCGCCAGGTGCTGGAAATCGAAGCCGCAGCCGTGGCCGCGCTGGCGCAGCGACTGGGAAAGGAATTTCGCGCCGCCGTGGCGCTGATCCTCGAAAGTCGCGGCCGCGTGGTGGTCAGCGGCATTGGCAAGTCCGGCCATATCGCCCGCAAACTGGCTGCCACCTTTGCCAGTACCGGAACGCCGGCCTATTTCGTCCATGCCGCCGAAGCCGTGCATGGCGACCTGGGCATGATCACCCGCGACGACGTATTGATCGCGATTTCCAATTCCGGCGAGAACGACGAGTTGCTGACCATCGTACCGCTGGTGAAACGCCTGGGCGGCAAACTGATCGCCATCACCGGCAACGAAACCTCCTCCCTCGCCCAGGAAGCCGACATCCATCTCGACGCCCGCGTCGATCAGGAGGCCTGCCCGCTGAACCTGGCACCGACCGCCAGCACCACGGCGGCGCTGGCACTGGGCGACGCGCTGGCGGTGGCCCTGCTCGACGCAAGAGGCTTCGGTGCCGAAGACTTTGCCCGGTCCCACCCCGGCGGTGCGCTGGGGCGCAAGTTGCTCACCCATGTCGGCGACGTGATGCGGGTGGATGTACCGACTCTGGCGGAAGACGCTCCGATTCCCGTCGCACTGGCGGCGATGACCAAGGGCGGCATGGGCATGGCCGTGGTGCTTGATGCGGGATCGAAGATCACCGGGATATTTACCGACGGCGACCTGCGTCGCGCCCTCGAACGCCTCGGTGACCTGCGCACAGCGCCGGTCTCGGCGGTCATGACGCGCAACCCGCGCAGCATCGGTATGCGCCGCCTGGCGGTCGAAGCGGTGGAAATGATGGAAGCCAACAAGATAAACCAGCTTCTGGTCACGGATGAGGCCGGCGTGCTTTGCGGCGCGCTGAACATGCATGACCTGTTCCGGGCCAAGGTGGTCTGATGGAACGGGCGCGGCAAAAAGCGGCCCGACTGGCCCTCATGGGCTTCGATGTGGACGGCGTGCTCACCGACGGCATGCTCTACTTCAGTTCCCAGGGCGACGAGATGAAAGCCTTTTCCAGCCTCGACGGCCATGGCCTGAAAATGCTGCAGCGGGCCGGGGTCGAGGTCGCCATCATCAGCGGGCGCAGTTCGCGCGCCCTTGAACTGCGCGCCGCAAACCTCGGCATCGACGAACTGCACATGGGCGTCGAAGACAAGGGCGCGCTGCTGACACGGCTTGCGCGCCAGCGCGGAATCGACCTCGCGCGGGCGGGCTACATGGGCGACGACGTGGTCGACCTGCCGATCCTTCGTCTCTGCGGTTTTTCGGCAACCGTGGCCGACGGACACCAGGAAGTGCTCTCCCGCGTCGACTACGTCGCGAGCCGGGGCGGCGGTCGCGGCGCCGTGCGCGAAGTCTGCGACCTGATCATCCGCGCCCAGGACAAGTGGGATGCGGCCATGGCGGAATATCTGGCGTGAAGGATCGCGCCGCCTCGCTGTTTCCGCTGGCCATGCTGGTACTGCTGGCGGCGCTGACGTTCTGGCTCAACCGGGTGATCCAGGGCGACAATCCGCGCGGCCCGCAGCGCCATGATCCCGACTACTGGGTCGAACGCTTCGAGATGCGCCGCTTCGACCTAGAAGGCAAGCTGCAACACACGCTGGTCGCCGACAAACTGCTCCACTACCCGGACGATGACACGACCATCGTCACCGCACCCCGCATCACCTATCATCAGTCGCCGCCATCCGAGGTGTCGGCGCGCATGGCCTACGTCGGCAACGACGGCAGGGAGATCGACCTGGTCGACAATGTCCGCGTGATCCGACACCCCTCGGCGGACGCTTCTTCGCCTACTGTGCTGGATACCAGGACCCTCAAGGTCTTTCCCGACGACGAAAAGGCACGCACCCGGGATCCCGTGGTCATCACCCAGGGCAAGAGCGTAATCCGCGGCACGGGGCTCGACGTAGACAACAGATCCGGCATCACGGTCCTCCATGGCCGCGTTACCGGCACCCTCCATCGCAACCGGACCGGGACACCATGAAACATTCTCTTCGACTCGCCGTCATTGCCGGCATCGCCGGCGCCATGCTTGCCGCAGTTCCGGCGAGAGCAGAAAAAGCCGACCGCGACAAACCGGTCAATATTGAGGCGGACCGGGTATCGGTCGATGACGTAAAGAAGGTGCAGACCTTCGAAGGCAACGTGCAACTGGTCAAGGGCACCCTGATCATCCGCGCCGAGCGCATCGTCGTCACCCAGGACGACGACGGTTACCAGCGCGGCGTTGCCACCGGCACCGCCGGCGTGCTACCGCGCTTCCGGCAGAAGCGCGAAGGCCTGGACGAATACATCGAGGGTGAAGGCGAACGCATCGAGCACGATGCCAAGGCCGAAAAGACCGAGTTCTTCAACCGCGCCTGGGTCAAGAGCGGCCTCGACGAGGTTCGCGGCCAGTTCATTTCCTACGATGCGCTGACTGAAAAATACTTTGTCACCAGCGGTCCCAACGGCACCCGCGCCCAGCCCGGCAGTGGCGAGCGGGTACGCGCAGTGATCCAGCCGAAGAGCAAGGATGGCGCGCCAGCGGCCGCAAGCCGCCCGGCAACCGCCATCACCCCGACCCTCAAAGGCGCGCAAAGCATCGCCGTCCCTCGTCAGGAGGCAGCGCAGTGAGTTACGAAAACATCATCGCCGAAACGCGCGGCAAGGTCGGGCTGATCACGCTCAACCGGCCCAAGGCGCTCAACGCCCTCAATGACACCTTGATCGATGAAATCGGCGCCGCCCTCGACGGCTTCGAGGCCGATGCGGCTGTCGGCTGCATCGTCATCACCGGCTCGGAGAAGGCATTCGCCGCCGGCGCCGACATCGGCGCCATGGCC
The DNA here is from genome assembly GCA_021413665.1 of Rhodocyclales bacterium. Classification (GTDB taxonomy): domain Bacteria; phylum Pseudomonadota; class Gammaproteobacteria; order Burkholderiales; family Rhodocyclaceae; genus Sulfuritalea. Next base: position 4,192 of record JAIOPW010000036.1, read on the forward strand.
GGCTGGGACTTCATGGATGTCTACAAGGCCAATTACATCAGCCGCAACTGGGACCGCATTCCCCGCTGCCGCAAACCGATCATTGCCGCCGTAGCCGGCTTTGCCCTGGGGGGCGGCTGCGAACTGGCGATGATGTGCGACATGATCTATGCCGCCGATACCGCCAAATTCGGCCAGCCCGAAATCAAGCTCGGCATCCTTCCCGGCGCCGGCGGCACGCAGCGCCTGCCCCGGGCCGTGAGCAAGGCCAAGGCGATGGACATGTGCCTCACCGCGCGCTTCATCGATGCCGAGGAAGCCGAGCGCGCCGGACTGGTGGCGCGCATCATCGCCGCCGACAAGCTGCTGGAGGAAACCCTGGCGGCAGCGGCGACCATCGCCGGATTCTCGCTGCCGATCGTGATGATGATCAAGGAATCGGTCAATCGCGCCTACGAATCCAGCCTGCAGGAAGGCCTGCTGTTCGAGCGCCGCACCTTCCATTCGGCCTTTGCCCTGGCCGACCAGAAGGAAGGCATGACGGCCTTCGTCGAAAAGCGCAAGCCGGTCTTCCGCGACGCATAAGCGCCCCGCAATGCACCATCAAAGGCCCTATGGGGCCTTTTTTTATTTTGTAACTACATGTTTCAATTTAATTTAATTTGACTTCACATTTTTTGTTGCATTGCACCAAAAAAGTCTTGACACGAGGAATTCGACCCCTATAATACGAACCATGATGCAGCGCAACATCGCCCCGGTGAACTGGGGTGAGCGACAAATCCGACATTCACCGACGTTTCGATAATCATTCCAGGAGATCACCATGAACGCCACTACCGAACAATTCGCCAGCGCCAACAAGGCCAACGTAGAAACCCTGCTGACCATCGCCAATACCGCGTTTGCCAGCGCCGAGCGCCTTGCCGCCCTGAACCTGAACACCGGTCAAGGACGTGCAGCAACTGATGTCCCTGCAAACCACCATGGCCCAGCCCGCCGTCGAGAAGGCCGTCGCCTACTCGCGCAGCGTGTATGAGATCGCCACCCAGACCCAGGAAGAACTGTCCAAGGTCGTCGAAGGCCAGTTCTCCGAAATGAACAAGAATGTCGCTTCCGCCCTCGACAAGGCCGCCAAGAACGCCCCGGCCGGTTCCGATGTCGCCGTGGCAGCCGTGAAGTCGGCGATCGCCGCCGCCAACTCGGCCTACGACAGCATGACCAAGGCTGCCAAGCAAGTTGCCGAAATCGCTGAAGCCAATGTCGCCGCCGCTACCACCGCGACCGTCAAGGCTGTCGGCACCAACGCCGCTCCGAAGGCCAAGAAGGCCGCCTGAGCGACGCTTTACCGTCTCCTCCTCCGGCCCCGCAAAGGGGCTGGTTTCAGACCCGACCCAGCAATGCGTCGGGTCTTTTTTATGTCTGCGCCGCAGGCGCAGACGGTACCCCAGTGGTATTGCCGGCGAGCAAAGTGCAATCCCCGGCAGGCAAAGCCCTCCGCGGGACGCGGAGACGGTATCCCAGCGATCGCCTGCCCGCGAAGCGGAAGCCCAGGTGGGCAAAGCCCCGTCCATTCGAGGCCGGACGGCGTCGAAAAGTCGTCGCTGGTGGGACGGCGATGTCAGACGGCGACTACAGCGCCCGCAAACGCTCCCCCGCGGCGGCGAGGGTCGTCTCGTTCTTGGCAAAGCAGAAGCGGATCACGCGCTGGTCGTCGCCATCCGGATTGAACACCGACACGGGAATCGCCGCAACGCCATGGTCGGTGGTCAGGCGCTTGACGAAACTCGTATCGGGCTCGCTGCTGATCGCGGCGTAGGTGGCCAACTGGAAGTAGGTGCCGGCACAGGGCAGCAGGACGAAGCGCGAGCCCTCGAGCTGACCGCGGAAGAAATCCCTCTTTATCTGGTAGAAGCCCGCCAGCTTGTCGGCGAAATCCGGACGCTCGCGCATGAAATCCGCAAGGGCAAGCTGCGTCGGATGATGTACGGTGAACACGATGAACTGGTGCGCCTTGCGAAACTCGTTCATCAGCGCACGCGGCGCCAGGCAGTACGCTACCTTCCAGCCGGTGACATGATAGGTCTTGCCGAAACTGGAGACGACAAAGCTGCGTTCCCGAAGACCGGGGTAGCGGGTCACGCTTTGGTGCCTCGCCGCCCCCTTGCCGCCGCCTTCCTGGTCGAACACCACGTGCTCGTAGACCTCGTCGCTGACGACGACGATCTTCGTGTCTCGCACCAGTGTTTCCAGCATCGCCATGTCTTCCGCCGACCACACCGAACCGCTCGGGTTGTGCGGCGAGTTGATGATGATCA
>JAIOPW010000340.1 GCA_021413665.1 Rhodocyclales bacterium
GCGCCGAAAATGGCCGCCGCCGCATCGCAAAACACCGGCTGGGCGATTCGCCGCGTCAGCCTGAAAAACCGCAATCCCAAGGCAATGCCGGATGCCTGGGAACAGGCGGCGCTGGAAGACTTCGACCGCCGCCGTGCCGCCGGTGAAAATGCCGCCATGATGGAAAAGGCGGAGATTGTCAGCGAAGGCGACAAGCGCACCTTGCGCTACATGAAAGCGCTGCCGACGCAGAAGCTATGCCTGAGCTGCCACGGTAGCGGCGACCAGCTTGCGCCCGAGGTCAAGGCCAAACTGACCGAGCTCTACCCCAACGACAAGGCCACGGGCTACAGCGAAGGCCAGGTTCGCGGCGCATTGACGGTAAAGAGGCCGCTGTAGCACAGCACGGCCACGGGTGCGCGGCATCGCGGCGGTCATTCTTCTCCCGCGGAAAGCGCCTTGTAGAGCGAGGCCGCGCTCGCCAGCCAGGACCGCCGTGACGCCAGCGCCGACTGTTGCGCGGCCTGGTGTTCGCGTTGGGCGTCGAGCAGTTCGAGCTGGCCGGAAACGCCGGCCAGGTAACGCGCTTCGACGCGCTGCATGCGTTCTCCCTGCGCCCTGGCCGCAGCACCGAGCGCCGTCATCTGCTCGGCGTAATACTGGCGCGCGGCCAGCAGGTCGGCGACTTCGCGGAAGGCCTGCTGCAAGGTCTTTTCATAGTCGGCCACGGCAACATTGCGCCGTGCCAGCGCCAGGTCTAGATTGCCCTCGCTGCGGCCGGCGTCGAACAGGGGCAGCTTCAACAGCGGCGTGAAGCTCCAGGCGCCGCTGCCGGCATCGAACAGGCCGGAAAGTGCGCGGCTGGCCGTCCCGGCCACCGCGGTAAGCAGGATCTTCGGCAGAAAAGCGGCGCGGGCGGCTCCGATGTTGGCGTTCGTCGCAATCAGCTTCTGCTCGGCGGCCAGCACGTCGGGACGCGCCAGCAGAACCTCGGCGGGCAGCCCGGCCGGCAAGTCGGCGATGGGAGCCAGCGTGGCCAGCGACGCACCGCGCAGCTCCACCTCCTTGCCAACCAGCAGGCGCAGTGCGTTGGCAGCCACCGCACGCTGACGCGCCAGGCTCGCCGCGTCGGCCCGGGCGCTTTGCCAGGCGCCGTCGGCGGCGAGGAAATCGAGGTCGCCGGCAAGGCCCACTTCGCGCCGTTTGTCGATCAGGCGTCGGGTTTCGCCGCGGCTTTTGGCGGTGTCGGCGGCAAGTCCGGCGCGCTCGTCGAGTTCCAGCCAGGATAGCCAGGCGCCCGCGACATCGGCGATCAGCGACAAGCGAAAGGCGCGCCGCGCGTAGTCGGTGGCAAGAAAGCTTGCTCGTGCCGCGTCGTCGAGGCTCTTCACGCGGCCCCAGAAATCCAGTTCGAACGCCGTCACGCCGAGATTGGCGTCATAGCGCTGGGCATTGAGCTGGCGCCCGGTGGCGGAAAGGTCGCCCGGTGTCAGCGAGGCGGCACGCTGCGCGCCGAGGTCGATGCCGGGAAAACGGTCGGCGCTGGCGATGCCCGCCAGCGCCCGCGCCTCGTCGACGCGGCCGACGGCAATGCGCATGTCGCGGTTGTGTTCCAGCGCGCCGGCAATCAGTCCCCGCAGTTGCGGGTCGGTAAACACGCTGCGCCAGTCGATGGCTGTCGCCGTGGCACCGCCGCCGACTGTCTGATTCGCGTCGGCGGGCCACACCGCCGGCACCGGCGCAACAGGACGCTGATAATCGGGTGTCAAGGAGCATCCCGCGGCGAAGAGGGCAATGGTGAATGGAAGGAGCTCACGCATCATGCTTCTCCTCGTGATGGCGGGCGTGGCCGGGGAA
>JAIOPW010000341.1 GCA_021413665.1 Rhodocyclales bacterium
ACCAACGACCTCCGCTTCGAATTCATCGACCTTGCCGCCACGGCGCGCCAGTTGGGGCTCAAGGACCTTCCGGCCGACAGCGACGCTGACAATCTGTTCATTCACTGCCTGGCGACCAAGACGCCGGCACAGCAGTTCGCCCCCATCGGCGAGAGGCGCTTCCACCAACTGTGGCAAATCCGCTTCGCACTAACCAGCGCTGCGTGGGTCGTGCTTTCCGGGTGCCTGTTGTATGCAGGCAAGACGGCTCTCAATGTGTATGAACTCCGCGATTCCATCGAGACGACCAAGAGCACCATGGCCGCCGATACCCAGCGTTACAAGAGCATTCTCGAGGGATTGCCGAAGATCAGCATTACGCCGGAAAACCTGCGCGTGCTGACCGGACGTTTCGATGCCCTGCAAAAGCGCAGCCCGGGGATGGAGCCGCTGCTGACTCACCTGAGCCTCGCCCTGAACGAAAACCCGCGAATCGAACTTACCCGTCTTGCCTGGAAGCTTGCCGACCGCCTCGATGGAGGCGAAAAAGCCGTCGAGGATGCAAAACGGAATGGCGCCGCGGCGACACCCATCGCGGCCGGAAGCACCGCGAGCTGGATGGTGATCGAGATCCAGGCACAGCTTCCGCTCGGCCTCGTCACCGACCAGCGGGCTCAGCTCGATCTGATCGAACACTTCGCCGCCCGGCTGCGTGACAAACAAACGGATGTCAGAGTCCTCAGTCGGCCCTTCGACATCGAATCCGACAAACCGCTCAAAAGCACAGGCGACAGAGGCGAAGCACAGGCCACCGATGTCCCGAAATTCAGCCTGCGTATTGCGCGACCGTTGTGAGAGCCATGATGAGAACCACGGTGAGAAACGCATGAAGTTCGACGGCGAAGACCTCAAGCGCCTGCAATGGGCCATTGCCTTTCTGGTCATCATGACCCTGGTGGGCGTCGCCTCCGTTTGGACCACGCAACAACTGAAAACCAGCAGCGAAAAAGCGGTCCACGAAGCCACGACGGCGCGCAGGGACATACAGAGCAAGCTTTCCAGGGCGCGTGAGGAGGAACAGGAGCTGCGCGACAAGATTGCGCGCTTTCAGGCGCTCAAGACACAGGGTTACATCGGCCCGGAAAAGCGACTGGACTGGATCGAAACCCTTGCCCGCATCAAGACCTCGCGCCGCATTTTCAGGCTGGATTACGAATTCGCCCCGCAGCGGCCCGCGGATGCCGCCATACTCCCCGGCGGCGCCGCGGCCGGCGGCTTTGAAATCATGGCGAGCCAGATGAAACTGCAGCTCCAGCTCCTGCACGAAGGGGAACTGCTGGCCTTCATGGCCGAGCTGCGCGAATCGGTGCAAGCCCTGATCCAGGTTCGCTCCTGCGCAGTCGAGCGCATTCCGGCCAACAACACCGAGCGCGGCAGGAATGCCCAGCTCAAGGCCGACTGCACGCTCGAATGGATTACGCTGAAGGAAGGAAAATGAGACGCGCGATCCGCATCACCTTCGGCCTGGCCGGCCTTGCGGCCTTCATGCCGGCCAATGCCGCCGACACCCTGGAACTCGGTCGCCTGTTCTTCACCCCCGATCGACGCATAGCGCTTGAACGGCAGCGCACCTTCAACGTCCAGGAAGCCCAGACACTTCAGGGCACCACCATGAGCCTGGACGGCGTTGTCTATCGCTCCAGCGGCAAGGCAACGGTATGGATCAACCGCCAGGCGCAAAACGAAAGTGAAAGCGCCCGTACCGGTGTCAGCGCGGTTGTATCGTCGAAGACGCCGGGCAGCGCACTGCTTGCTCCCGGCGAGGAAAAGCCGGCACAACTCAAGGTCGGCGAAGCGGTAAACCGGGCCACGGGCGAGCGCAATACGCGACTGGGCGGAGGCGTTGTGGTAACGCCGACCGCCAGGCGCTGACCGGAAAGGCGTGATGGATCGGCCGTGGCGGTCGCTGGAGCGGAGCCAGCGCGGCTTTGTCTTGATCGCGCTGATCGCCCTGCTGGCCATGGGTGGCCTGTATTTCTTCATCCGCAATCTGTCGCCGGAGTACATGCAGGCCCGCAGCCAGCAGAAAACCGATGAAGCGCTGACGCAGGCGCGTGAGGCCTTGATTGGCTATGCCGTGCAATACCGCGAGCGACAAATTGCCACGGGTACCAACAACGCCATGTACGGATTCCTTCCAATGCCCGACGTTGGCACGAGCCGTTTGCACCCGACGCAACAAAATCCTTCTTGCACCGCCGAAGGATGCGCAATGGACTTCATCAACGGCGCATTTCCGGCGACTACCGATACTGTGATCGGCCGTCTACCCTGGCGTACCCTCGGCATCGAACCGATCCGGGACGGGCACGGCGAGTGCCTTTGGTATGCGGTTTCGGCAAATTTCAAGAGCCTTGGAATCGACGCTGGTTTGCAAATGAACTGGGATACCCTGAGCCAGATGGATGTGGTCGTCGCCAATGGCACGGCGGCAATGATCAGCGCGGTGGCTTCGGCCCATGACCGTCCGATCGCTGTGATTTTTGCGCCCGGCCCGCCACTGGCTGGCCAGGACCGCAGCAACTCGGCCGTCGATAGCGTTACCGAATGTGGCGGCAACTACCTGGTCAGCAACTACCTGGATCCGGTTGTCATTACCGACCTCGGAGGCGTCACCAACTATCTGGCCGGGGCGACAAACAGCGCCAGCGGTGATACATCCGGCGCCAACAAGTCGCTGTCGCCCGGTGGCGCCGTGAACCGCCGTGGCGCGGGAACCCTCTGGGCGGGAAATTGCCCGGCCAATGATGCGACAGCGTGCGCGATCGTTGCCAACGATACCGGCGCAACGATCACCAGCGAGCTGCTGTTTCGCACGCTGCGCGGATCGAGCTACTTCCGCACCGACATCAATGCCATGCTCGACCGCATGACGACCTGCCTGCGCGACCAGGTTGCCGCCGGCCCCGGCTTCACACCCGACGCCTTGGCCGGCTTCACGGCGCCCACCGACAAGAACGTCGGCCGCATTCCGGTCAGCACCTGCTACGACGACGCGCAGAACCCGCTGGGCTATTTCACTCACTACCGGGACCAGGTCTTCGTCGTTTCCCGCATTTCCAGCGACTTCACCGTCACCGTCGATGGCGTGGCGCAGACCTGCCCGGGCGCCCTCATCTTCGGTAGCCAGCGCGGCGCCGGCCAGTTGCGCGGCACCGCGGCGGAACGCAATGCGCCGGCCAACTATCTGGAAGGCACCAACCTCGCGGGATTCATTACCACCGGCGCACTGAGCTTCGCCGGTCCCAGTCTGTTCGCCCAAGTATCCGCAACCCAAACTGCAAGCCAGGACATCGTGCGTTGCATCCCGGCGGGAGCCAGCCTTGCGCTGGTGGCACCGACAGTGGCCGCCAGCGCCGGCAATATCCAGTTGGCCGCTTACGCACCGGCAACCGGCCTGTTGACTCTGGGCAGCGCGGATATCAGCTCCAATTATGGTGCCAACGCGGCATCACTCTACGCCTGCGCCTGGACGCCCGAGGCCCGGGCGGCCGGCACCGGGTTTCGCAGCTATTTCCGTTTCCGCATCCGGCGCGTCGGCGAGGGATTCACTTTCGCCGTGATCGATGGCGACCGCAATGGCACCAATGCCTGTGGCGCGGCGCGGCAGCATCTTGGCTACTCGGGCGACAACGGCAATGCCCCCACCCCCTACATCCAGTGGCCTAAACTCGCCATCGAATTCGACACCTCGCGCCAATGCAATTCACCCACATTCGATGCCAGCGGACGCCCTGCGTGTACCTTTACCGAGGCTGGCGACACGCTGCTGAATGGCCGCAACGATCCATGCTACACAACCGGTTGCTGGGCGGACAGCCCTCTCTATCCCGGAACCAAACAAAGCCTCGACAACAGCAGCCATATAGCCATCGTCTATTGGGGCTACGGCGCCGCGCTGACCCTGCCGACGCAAGACGACAACGTCCATGACCAACCGGGTCTGGCCATGCCTACCGACCCGTCGTCGAGGCCTGGGCCGCGCAACCCGGCACCGGTGATCCCCTATGTCGCAAATCCGGTCACCATCCCGGGTATCGCGCCACTCGACCGCATGGGCGTCACCGATGCATCGCAGCGGGAATTCCATGCCCGCATCGAAGTGACGCGCAGTTTCACCGAACCGCCCGACGCGCAGAACGGAGTGACAGGGGTGCAGGTGAAATTCTGGATCGAGGCCCAATCCGCCGCCAGCATATCGGCAATGACCTACAACGCGGGCTCGCCACCAACGCTGACGATCAAGGCCGCCAGCCACGGGCTGAATACGGGGAACATCGTCGTCATCAAGGACGCAGTGCCGGGCGGCTACAACGGCGAGTACCCGATCACCCGGATCGATGCGAACAGCTTCACCGCCACGCTGCCGGACGGCACCGCCAATCCGGGTCCGTATATTTCCGCGATCGGCTGGGTCAACGTCGTTGGCACAGCGGACCAGGCGACCGTCACCTCGGCCAATCACGGCCTGCTCACCGGCGACTCGGTTACGATTGCCGGCGCCATTCCCCCCGAGTACAACGGGGTTCACGCCATCACCCGCATTGACAACAACTCCTACCAGTTCGACCTTGAATTGGGCTACGAACCCGGTGACATGGAGCCTGCGGTTGCCACCGCCAAGGCCCCGACCCCGCGCGCCATCGCCCTCGCCGACACAACGCGACCGATGAGCGTGCTGGACGCCGCGTTCAAGCCTCTTGTCGCGGACACCGCGACCATCTACGATGAGCAGAAGAGCGCCTGCGCGGGCAGCGCACCGCTGTGTCCCAACGGCCAAACCTGCGGCGCCGACAACATGTGCTATCGACCCTCCTTCAGAAACCTCCGGCTGGGCTTTACCGTGTCCGAGAGACCTACAACCACGTTGACGACGGCACGTGGACAATTGATCGAAATCAGGGACAGGGCGACGACATGGCTGCCATGAAACCCGCCGTACCTTCGGCGCCGACTCCAATGCCGGGTGGCTTCACGCTGATTGAACTGGCGATAGTGATGTTCATCGTGACCCTGCTGCTGGGTGGAATGCTGCTGCCGCTGGCTGGCCAGCAGGACATCCGCAACCATGGCGATACGCAGAAAATCATGGCCGACGCACGTGACGCGCTGCTCGGCTTCGCCATGGCCAATGACCGCCTCCCCTGCCCGGCATCGGCCGCCAGCAATGGCGTGGAAAGCCCTGTCGGCGGAGGTGTATGCACCGACCCCCACGGCGGCTTCCTTCCCGCCGTCACACTCGGGCTATCGCCTATCGATGCGCAGGGCTATCTCCTTGACGGCTGGGGCGGGGACGTTGCCAACCGGGTGCGCTATGCGGTAAGCACATCCAATACCAATGCCTTCACCACCAACTCCGGAATGCGGACCACTGGAATGACAGCGCTGGCGCCAGACCTGCAGATCTGCAGCACCGGCGCCGGCATGGTCAATCCAGGAAATCCGGCGACGGCCGTCTGCGCGGCGAATACCACGCTGTCCGCAGACGCGGTCGCCGTCGTCTTTTCCCTGGGCAAGAACGCAGGCACAGGCGGCGCGGGCGCCGAAGAATCGCACAACCCAAATCCGCAGAGTGCGGTTGCAGCCGACCGAGCCTTCGTCAGCGCGCCGCAAGGCACCGCCTTCGACGATCAGATGGTCTGGCTCTCCAGAAGCACGTTATACAACCGCATGGTGGCCGCCGGCAGATTGCCCTGACGTTCGGCGATCGTCGGCGTCGGCCCTGCATCCCGCTTATGACCATCATCACAATTCCTGAATTCACCGCCTCGCGCCGCCGGTAGAATCGCCGCATCCCTATTCAGGAGTTCGCCGTGTCCAAGACTTTCAGGATCGCCCCCAGCATTCTTTCCGCCAACTTCGCCCGGCTCGGTGAGGAAGTCGATAGCGTACTCGCCGCCGGCGCCGACATCGTGCATTTCGACGTCATGGACAACCACTACGTGCCCAACCTGACCATCGGCCCGCTGGTCTGCGAAGCGCTGAAGAAGCACGGTGTCACGGCCCCGATCGACGTGCACCTGATGGTCAAGCCGGTGGACCGCATCATCCCCGACTTCGCCAAGGCCGGCGCCACCTACATCACCTTCCACCCCGAGGCGTCGGAGCACGTCGACCGCACCATCGCCCTGATCCGCGAATGTGGCTGCAAGCCGGGCCTGGTGTTCAACCCGGCGACTCCGCTCGACGTCCTCGAATACACCCTGGACAAGCTCGACATGGTGCTGCTGATGAGCGTCAACCCGGGCTTCGGCGGGCAGAAATTCATTCCCTACGTGCTCGACAAGGCACGCACGGTACGCCAGATGATCGATGCGCGCGGCCTGAACGTGAGCCTGGAAATCGACGGCGGCGTCGGCCCGGCCAACATTCTGGAAGTGGCGAAGGCCGGCGTCGACACCTTCGTCGCAGGTTCCGCAGTGTTCGGCGCCGCGAAGGATAGCGACCCGCACCGCTACGACACCGTGATCGGCGCCCTGCGCGCCGAACTGGCAAAGGCCTGATCAGGCCTTGCGCGGGCGGCGCTTGGCCGCCAGCGTGCGCTGTAACGCGGTTTTCACCTCACCGAGATCGGCGAACATGGCGTCGATGTTGCGCCGTCGCTCATCGAGCTCCGCCATCGCCGCCTCGATGCGGCCGACCAGGTAGTCGAGCTGCTTGGCGTGTCCTTCCCCGTGCTCGCCATAGAGCGACAGGATGTGCTCGATTTCGGCCAGGGACAGGCCCACCGCCTTGCCGCGCAGGATCAGCCCCAACCGCACCCGGTCGCGCCGCGTGTAGGCGCGACCGCCATTGATGCGCCGCGGCGCCAGCAGGCCCTTATCCTCGTAAAAGCGGATTGCGCGCAGCGAGATGCCGCAATCCTGCGCCAGCTCGGTGATGCCGTAGAGCCGGTCGTCGGCCGCCGGCGATGCGGCGGCACGGGCGGCGGTTTCTCGGGTGACGGGCTTGTTCATTGGACGCCATGCTAGCAAGCCGATCTGCCGCTTTCAAGAGAAATATGCCTTAATCGGCATGCTGTTGACGTTAACGTAAGCACTCGGTAGCATGTTTGGCAAACAGCCGGCGGACGACCGGCATTCGCGAGGAGAACGCCGCATGAGCGTCGACGGCAAGGACGAAGAACCCTTATCCCGCTACGCCAGCGTGCTGCGCGCCGGCCTGTTTGCCGGCCAGGTGCATTGGATCACCGGCGGCGGCAGCGGCATCGGCCGCTGCGTCGCCCACGAACTGGCGTCGCTCGGCGCCACCGTGATCCTCACCGGCCGCAGCGAGCAAAAGCTGCGACGGGTGGCCGCCGAAATCAGCGAAGACGGCGGGCGTGCTGAAGTGGTGGCCTGCGACATCCGCGACGAGGATGCGGTGCGCGCCGCCGTGGCCGAAGTGGTCGGCCGCCACGGCCGCATCCGCGGCCTGGTCAATAACGCCGGCGGGCAGTTCCCCGCGCCGCTCGCCGCGATCAGCAAGAAGGGCTTCGACACAGTCATCGCCACCAACCTGAGCGGCGGCTTCCTGATGATGCGCGAGGTCTACCTGCAATCCATGCAGGCGCATGGCGGGGCCATCGTGAACATGACGGCCGACATGTGGAACGGCATGCCCGGCATGGGCCATTCGGGCGCGGCCCGCGCCGGCATGGCCAACCTGACCAAGACGGCGGCGGTGGAATGGGCCGCCAGCGGCGTGCGCGTCAATGCCGTGGCCCCGGGCTGGATCGCATCGTCCGGCATGGACAGCTATAAGGGCCCGGTGCGCGAAATGATTCCCAAGCTGAAGCGCCACGTGCCGCTGCGCCGGATGGGCACCGAATCCGAAGTCAGCGCCGCGATCTGCTTCCTGCTTTCGCCAGGCGCGGCCTTCATCACCGGCGTGACGCTGGCCATCGACGGCGGCGCGCCGCTCGATACGCCCTTGTTCCCGATCCCCGACCACCAGCGCTCGGCGCCCTTTGACGGCTTCCATCGCAGCGTGTTGCCCGACGTGCTGAGGGAATGACGACGTGCCGGTGCTGACTTCCCTGCTCGATACCGGTTCGGCGGCCTTCGCCGCCAACACCGCGCGCATGGCCGAACGCCTGGCCGAAGTGCGCGCGCTGGAGCAGAAGGTGCGCGAGGAATCGTCCTCCAAGCGCGACAGGTTCGAGCAGCGCGGCCAGTTGCTGCCGCGCGAACGCGTCGCGCGCCTGATCGACCGCGGCAGCGATTTCATCGAGTTCGCCACCCTGGCCGGGCTGGGCATGCACGACGATGACGGCAGCAAATCGGTACTCGGCGGCGGCTCCATCATCGGCATCGGCACGGTCAGCGGCAAGCGCTGCGTGGTGATGGCCAGCGACAGCGCGATCAAGGGCGGCACCATCCCGCCGATGGGTTTGAAGAAAAGCCTGCGCGCGCAGGAGATCGCCCGCGACAACCGCCTGCCGCTGCTCTACCTGGTCGAAAGCGGCGGCGCCAACCTGATCTACCAGTCGGAAATATTCATCGAGGGCGGCCGCAGCTTTGCCAACCAGGCGCGGCTCTCGGCCGCCGGCATTCCGCAGATCGCCGTCGTGCATGGCGCCTCGACGGCCGGCGGCGCCTACCTGCCGGGGCTCTCCGACTATGTGATCCTGGTACGCGGCCGCTCCAGCATCTACCTGGCCGGCCCGCCGCTGGTCAAGGCCGCCATCGGCGAGGAGACCGACGAGGAATCGCTGGGCGGCGCCGAGACCCACGCCAGTGTCACGGGGTTGGGCGAGTACCTGTGCGAGAACGACGCCCACGCATTGGCCATGGCGCGCGAAGTCATGGACAAATTGAACTGGAACGCCGTACCACCAGCGCCGACTCTTGTACCCCCTCGCTACGCAACAGAAGAACTGCTCGGTCTGGTTCCCGCCGACGAGCGCGAACCCTACGACGTGCGCGATGTCATCGCCCGCCTGGTCGACGCCTCCGACTTCCTCGAATTCAAAGCGAGCTACGGCAGCGACACGATCTGCGGCCACGCCCGCCTGCACGGACACACGGTGGGCATCCTCGGCAACAACGGTCCGATCCAGCCCAACGGCTCGACCAAGGCCGCGCAATTCATCCAGCTCTGCGACCAGAGTGGCACGCCGCTGATCTTCCTGCAGAACACCACGGGCTACATGGTCGGCTCGGTGGCCGAGCGCGCCGGAGCGATCAAGCATGGCTCAAAGATGATCCAGGCCGTGGCCAACGCCCGGGCACCCAAATTGACCATCGTGCTCGGTGGCTCCTACGGCGCCGGGAACTACGGCATGTGCGGCCGCGGCTTCGATCCGCGCTTCATCTTTTCCTGGCCCTCGGCGCGCACTGCCGTGATGGGTGCGGCGCAGGCGGCCAAAGTCATGGAAATCGTCGGCCGCGCCAAGCTGGAACGCGCAGGACAGCCAGCCAACGAAGCCGCGCTGGCGGCCATGAGCGAAGGCCTGCGCCTGCGGCTGGAAAAGGAATCCTCGGTGCTGTTCGGCACCGCGCGCATGTGGGACGACGGCATCATCGACCCGCGCGACACGCGCCGCGTGCTCGGACTCTGCCTCGACATCGTCGCCGAAGGCGCGAACCGCGAATTGCACCCCAAC